>JAHEXO010000638.1 GCA_023252065.1 Nocardioides sp.
GCAAGGGATGCGTCGGCACCTCCTCGGGGGCCAGGTCGCCCCGCTCGACCAGGAGCTGCACCCACGTCTGGTCGGTGGAGAGCCGCGTCAGCTCACCGGCGCGAAGCAGGTAGGCGCGGGAGTCGCCGACATGCACCAGCGTGACCCGCTCTCCACGGACCAGCAGGGCAGTGAGGGTCGTGGCCATCCCGTGCCGTGCGTCGTCACCCCGGGACCCCCGCCGCAGCTCCTCATGCGCGGTGGTCACGGCTTCGGAGAGCATGGCCGCCGGGTCCTGGTCGTGCCGACCCATGGCCAGCGCCGTGACGACGTACGTCGTGGTAGCCGAGGCTACCTCGCCCGCCGCCGCCCCACCGACGCCGTCCGCGACCAGCTGGAGGTAGGGGCCGGAGAACCCCGCGTCCTCGTTGTGATCGCGGACCAGTCCCGGGTGGAAGGCTGCCCCGAAGGCGAAGTGCAGCACGCGCGGCTCCTTGTCGGGTTTCGCGGACGGACCCTCAGACGGGATGCCCTCGGGAAAAGTTGTCGACGCCCGGAGGCGACCGGGAGAGTGTGGCGTCGTTCGACGCCGTACGCCGGTCCCTCGACGCCCTGTGCCGCGCGGCCGCGTCGGTGTGACGGCGGGGAAATCCGGTACCGGCCCCTGTCGCCGCTGGGGTTGACTGGGCCCATGTCCCGCTCGCTCGTGCACCCGCCCAAAGCCGTGGCCGGCGACCGGGTCGCGGTGCTCTCGCCCTCCTTCGCGGCGCCGGCCGTCGCGCCAGAGGTGCACGAGCAGGCGATGCGCCGGCTGACGGAGGTCACCGGACTCGTGCCGGTCGAGTACCCGACGACCCGTCGCCTCGACGCCACGGCGGCCGACCGCGCGGCCGACCTCGAGGCGGCGTTCGCCGACCCCGAGATCCGGGCCGTGCTCGCGACGATCGGCGGGGAGGACCAGATCACGGTGATCCCCCACCTCGACCCAGACCTGGTCCGCCGCGACCCCAAGCCGTTCCTGGGCTACAGCGACAACACCAACCTGCTGAACTGGCTCTGGGGCAACGGCGTCGCGGCGTTCCACGGCGGCTCGACGCAGGTCCACATCGGGCCGGGCCCGGCGCTGGACGACGTCCACCTGCGCTCGCTCCGCGCTGCGCTCCTCGACGGGGGTCGGCTCGAGGTCACCGAGTCCGGCGAGTCGGAGGACACCGGGCTCCGGTGGGAGGACCCTGCCGCCCTCACGTCCTACGGCGAGCGGGAGCCGACGGAGCCCTGGACGTGGGCGGGTCCCTCGCGGTCGGTGACCGGCGCGACCTGGGGCGGCTGCATCGAGGTGGTCCAGTGGATCCTCACCGCCGGCCGGTTCCCCACCGACCCTGGCGTGCTCGACGGGGGTGTCCTGCTGCTCGAGGCGTCGGAGGACCTGATCCCCGCTTCGGAGTTCGGCTTCATCCTGCGCTCGCTCGGCGAGCGGGGCCTGGTCGCGGCCGTCGACGCCGTCGTGGTGTCCCGACCGCCCACCTCCGACCTCGAGGTCCGCCCCAGCGCGGAGGAGAGGCTGCGGCGTCGGGCCGCCCAGCGCGACGTCGTGCTCGAGCAGGTCGGCCGCTACAACCCGGACGCGGTCGTGGTCGTCGGCGTCCCCTTCGGCCACACCCGGCCGCAGTGGGTCCTGCCCTACGGCGGGACGATGACCGTGGACGGAGTCGACACGAGAGTGTGGGCCGACTATGACTGACGGCCTGGTGACGAACCTGCCGGCCTTCCTGCTGGCTGTCGTGCTGGTGTCCGCGACCCCCGGGCCGGCCTTCGTGCTCGTCGTACGCCGGACCGCCGTGCGCGGGCTCGGCTACGGCCTTGCCACGGTCGTAGGACTCGAGATCGGGCTCTACGTCTGGGCGTTGCTGGTGGCCTCCGGGTTCGCCGTCATCGCGGCGTCCGAGGCGGGCTACCTCGTGCTGAAGGTGGTCGGCTGCGGCGTCCTGTTCTGGCTGGCGTGGCGGACGTTCATGGCCTGGCGGACCGAGCGCCACTACCCCACCGACCTGGACCCCGAGGCAGGCTCTGCCGACGACCCCGGCCCGCAGCACGGCCGGCTCTGGGCGGTGGGCGAGGGCTTCGTCGTGCAGATGGCCAACCCCAAGGCCGCCGTCTTCCTGCTCGCGCTCTACCCGCAGTTCGTGCCGGCCGACCGGCCGCTGTTCGCGACCACGGCGGTCCTCGGGCTGCTGCAGGTGGCCGTCGAGTGCTGCGTGTACGGCGCGCTGGCGCTCGGCGTCTCCCGTGCGAACACCTGGTTCCGCAAGTCCATCGTACGGCGTCGGCTCGAGGCCACGACCGGCACCGTGCTGGTCGCCCTCGGCCTGCGCCTGGCCGTCAGCGAACGCTGACGCCCGAGTCGTCACCCGTGGGACGCGGTGTCAGCCGCAGATCGCGCCGTGGGCGGCGGACTGCACCGTGGAGCGGTACTTGGCGAGCACACCGCGGGTGTACTTCGGCGGGAGCGGCTCCCAGCCGTCG
>JAHEXO010000639.1 GCA_023252065.1 Nocardioides sp.
CCAGCACCCCCTCCATCGCCAGGTCGAGCTGCACCGGCGGGAGGCCGATGCTGCCGGTGACGAAGGCCCCCGACGAGGCGTTGTCGGCGACGACGTCACCGGCGCGGAAGCGGAAGTCGGCATAGCGGCTGTCGATCACCTCGGCGCCGCCGTACACCCGCGAGACCGCGGCCATCGCCTCGGTCGGCCCGACCCCGGGACCCTCGAGCCGAGAGCCCATCACGAACACGATCTCGGGCTCGATCCGCGGGTGGATCAGCCGGTCCTGCGGCACGGGCAGCCCGGTCGGCAGCAGCATCGCGTCGGTCAGCCAGGCCACGAAGGGCATGTCGACGCCCATCCGCTGCTGCTTGGCGCGGCTGGTCAGCCCGAGCTTCACCCCGATCAGCCGCTCACCCCGGTCGAGCCGGCGCCGGAGAGTGCGGTCCTGGATGCGGTAGCCGGTCGCGACGTCGAGGCCGTCCCACTCGTCGGTGAACGGCGTGCGGTCGCGGCGCTCGGCCTCACAGGCCTGCAGCTCGTCGGCGACGCTCTCCTCGGTCCAGGTCGTGCTCATCAGCGGGCTCCCACCGCGGCCAGGTCGCCCAGGTCGCGTTCCTCGGCGAGCTGCAGGGCGATGTCGATGATCATGTCCTCCTGGCCGCCGACGTAGCCGGCCTCGCCGACTCGCTGCAGGATCTCGTGCGCCGGTACGCCGTAGCGCTCGCCGGCCCGCTCGGCGTGCAGCAGGAAGCTGGAGTACACCCCGGCGTACCCCTGCGTGATCGACGCGCGGTCCATCCACGGGAGCCGCGGGACGAACGGGCGTACGACGTCCTCCGCCGCGCTGAGCACCTGGCCGAGGTCGACCCCCGTCCGCACCCCCATCCGCTCGAAGGTGGCCGCCAGCACCTCGGTCGGGGAGTTGCCCGCACCGGCGCCGAGGGCACAGAGCGCACCGTCGATCTGGCGGGCGCCGGCCTGGTAGGCGAGTACCGAGTTGGCGATGCCGAGGCTGAGGTTCTGGTGGCCGTGGAACCCGACCTGGGCCTCCTCGCCCACCTCGTTGATCACGGCCGTGATCCGCTCCTGTGCGTCGCTGAGCACCAGAGCGCCGGCGGAGTCCACGACGTAGACGCACTGGGCGCCGGCGTCGACCATGATCCGGGCCTGTTGGGCGAGCTTCTCCGGGCTCGCGCTGTGGCTGAGCATCAGGAAGCCGACGGTCTCCATGCCGAGCCGACGGGCCTCGCCGAAGTGCTGGATCGAGACGTCGGCCTCGGTGCAGTGGGTCGCGATGCGGGCCACCTCGGCGCCGCACTCGTGGGCCCGCTTCAGGTGATGGACGGTGCCGAGCCCGGGCAGCATCAGGATCGCGATCTTGGCGTGGGTGGCCTCGTCGACGGCCGCCCTGATCAGCTGGAACTCGTCGACCAGCGAGAAGCCGTAGTTGAACGTCGAGCCGCCCAGGCCGTCGCCATGGCTCACCTCGATCACCTGCACGCCGGCCGCGTCGAGCGCGTGCACCACCCCGCGGACCTGCGCCTCGGTGAACTGGTGGCTCATCGCGTGCGACCCGTCGCGCAGCGTCGAGTCGGTGATGCGCAGGTCTGCCGGACCGCCACCGGTGGGCGTCAGCTCGGCGACCTCGCTCTCGGTGAGCTCCTCGGTGACCGTCGGTGCCTGCTCCGGCGTGATGACCATGTCACCCATGACTCACACCCCTGCCTTCTCGTCGTGCGTGCGCGTCTCTTGTGGATCGCCGGTCTCGAGGTCGCCGAGGTCGGCCGAGGACTTCCAGGTGGGGTCGGTGCCGAGGCGATGGGCCATCATCAGGTCACCGACCCGGGCGGCGGCCGCGGTGATGATGTCGAGGTTGCCGGCGTAGTCGGGCAGGTAGTCGCCGCGCCCTCGCACCTCGATCGGGACGAACACCCGCGCCATCCCCTTCCAGGTCGAGCGGGCGTGGTCGAACTGCGGCTCGGCGCGCAGGTGGTAGCCCGGCACGTACTCCTGCACCGTCGCCTCCATCGCATGGATCGACTCCAGCAGGCGGTCCTGGAGCTCGCCCGGCTCCCCCGCCTCCGCGGGGACCGCGCAGAAGACCGAGTTGCGCATCATCAGCGGAGGCTCGACCGGGTTGAGGATGATGATCGCCCGACCGGTCTCGGCGCCCCCGACCTTCGAGACGGCGTCCGCCGTGGTCTCGGTGAACTCGTCGATGTTGGCCCGGGTGCCCGGCCCGGCCGAGCGCGACGACACAGACGCGACGATCTCGGCGTAGGGGACGTCGACCACGGAGCTGACCGCCTTGACCATCGGGATCGTGGCCTGGCCGCCGCAGGTGATCATGTTGACGTTGAGGGCGTCGAGGTTGAACTCGAGGTTGACCGGCGGGCACAGGTAGGGCCCGACCGCGGCAGGGGTCAGGTCGACGGCGAGGATGCCGGCCTCGGCGTAGCGCGGCGCGTTCGCCTCGTGCGCCTTGGCCGAGGTGCACTCGAAGACGATGTCGGGCAGC
>JAHEXO010000640.1 GCA_023252065.1 Nocardioides sp.
TTGAGCTGGTCGGCGGCCTTGCGCATGATGCCCTGGCCGACGGTCGTCGAGCCGGTGAAGCAGACCTTGCGCACGTCGGGGTGGGTGACGAACCGCTCGCCCACGACCGACCCCTTGCCAGGGAGCACGGTGAAGACGCCCTCGGGGATCCCGGCATCCAGCGCGAGCTGCCCGATGAACATCGCGGTGAGCGGGGTCAGCTCGGCGGGCTTGAGCACGACGGTGTTGCCGGCGGCCAGGGCGGGGGCGAGGCCCCAGCCCGCGATGGGCATCGGGAAGTTCCACGGCACGATGACCGAGACGACGCCGAGCGGCTCCTTGAAGGTGACGTCGAGACCGCCGGCGACCGGGATCTGCCGGCCGAAGAGGCGCTCGGGCGCCGCCGAGAAGTAGCGCAGCACGTTCACGACGTTGCCCACCTCCCACCGGGCGTTGCCCACGGTGTGGCCGGAGTTGGCGACCTCGAGAGCGGCGAGCTCGTCGGTGAGCGCCTCGACCTGGTCGGCGAAGCGGCGCAGCAGCATCCCTCGGTCGGCGGGGCTGACCGCGCGCCAGGCCGGCCCGACCTCGACCGCGCGGGCGATGGCGGCGTCCGTCTCCTCGAGGCCGACGAGGTCGATCGTCGTGACGACCTGCTCGGTGGCGGGGTTGATGACGTCGTGGGCGTAGGTGGTGCTCATGGTCGGTGGTGTCACAGCCTCTCGAAGCCGCGGACGCGTTCCCAGTCGGTGACCGCGGCGTTGAAGGCCTTGATCTCGACGTCCGCCGCGTTGACGTAGTGATCGACGACGTCGTCGCCGAAGGCCTCGCGGGCGATGGCGCTGCCCGCGAGGAGGTCTCGGGCCTCGGCCAGGGTGCCGGGCACGTGCTCGTAGTCGCCGACGTAGGCGTTGCCCTCGCACACGGGCGGCAGCTCCAGCCCTTCCCGGATGCCGTGCAGCCCGCCGGCCATCATCGCCGCGACGGCCAGGTAGGGGTTGACGTCGCCGCCGGGGAGGCGGTTCTCGACGCGCAGGCCGGACCCGTGGCCGACGACCCGCAGCGCGCAGGTGCGGTTGTCGGTGCCCCACGCGACGGCGGTGGGCGCGAAGGACCCCGCGGCGAAGCGCTTGTAGGAGTTGATGTTCGGCGCGTAGAAGTAGGCCAGCTCGCGCATCGTGGCGAGCAGGCCGGCCATGAACTGGTCGAACAGCTCGCTGCGCCCGCCGTCACGGTCGTCGTCGGCGAAGACGACCTCGCCGTCGGTGCCGCGCAGGGACAGGTGGATGTGGCACGAGTTGCCCTCGCGCTCGTCGAACTTCGCCATGAAGGTGAGCGCCTGACCGTGCCGGGCCGCGATCTCCTTGGCGCCGGTCTTGTAGACGGAGTGGTTGTCGCAGGTGCGCACGACGCCGTCGAAGAGGAAGCCGATCTCGTGCTGGCCGAAGTTGCACTCGCCCTTGGCCGACTCCACGTTCATGCCGGCTGCGTACATCTCGTTGCGGATCTCGCGCAGCACCGGCTCGACCTTGCTGCCGCCGAGGATCGAGTAGTCGACGTTGTAGCGGTTGGCCCCGGTCAGCCCGTGGTAGCGCTGGTCCCAGGCGTCGTCGTACGACTGCTCGAAGAGGATGAACTCGAGCTCGGTGCCCGCGAGGGCGGCGTACCCGTCGGCCTCGGCCGCCTCGACCTGGTGCTTGAGGATGGTGCGCGGCGACTGCACCACCTCGCCGCTGCCGTCGAGCCAGGTGAGGTCGCTCTGGATCGTCACCGACGCCGGGTGGCCGGGCGTGCGGCGCAGCGTGGTGAGGTCCATCTCGAAGAACATGTCCCCGTAGCCGCGCTCCCACGACGACATCGGGTAGCCGCCGACGGTGTTCATGTCGACGTCGACGGCGAGCAGGTAGTTGCAGCCCTCGGTGCCGTTCTCGAGCACGTGGTCGATGAAGAACTGGCCGTGGATGCGCTTGCCCTGCAGGCGCCCCTGCATGTCGGTGAAGGCGACGATGACCGTGTCGACCTCGCCCGCCAGGACTGCGGCGCGCAGCTGGTCGACGGTGAACGGCGGGGGTCCCCCCTGGTGCATCGAGCTCGGCATTGGTGCTCCCTTACCTGTCGCTATCCGATGAGTCCACGCAGGAGCGCGGACGTGGCGTCGCAGTGCTCCTCCATGGTCGTGCGGGCCGTGTCGGGGTCACCGGCGAGGATGGCCGCGACCACGGCGTCGTGCTGCTCGTGGGAGTGCTCGATGTTGATCCGCAGCACGGGGATCTGGCCCAGCAGCTCGCCGAGCGCGGCCTGCGCCCGGGTCACCGCCTCGACGACCATCGGCGAACCGGTGAGCGTGGCGATGGCCAGGTGCAGCCGCGAGTCGGCGATCCGGTGGCTGTCGATGTCGGCCTCGCGCACCGCGCGGCACGACTCGGTGAGCCAGTCGCGCTGGTCACCGGAGAGCCGACGGGTGGCGGCCAACCGGGCGGCGCCCGGCTCGACGACCCGACGGAAGTCCAGGGCGTCCTCG
>JAHEXO010000091.1 GCA_023252065.1 Nocardioides sp.
TCGACCAGTGGCAGCAGTTCGGTGCCATCACCCACGTCGGCCAGAGCGAGACCCTGGCAGGCAAGGCGGCCGGCGAGCAGCTGAACAACGCCGGCGTGAAGAACGCGCTGTGTGTCATCAAGGAGGCCGGCAACGTGGGCCTCGAGCAGCGCTGCGCGGGTGCCAAGTCCACCTTCAACGGCACGCTGACGAACCTCCAGGTCGACAACACCGACCTGGCCGGCTCCGAGGCGACGATCGAGTCCAAGATCCAGGCCGACCCCACGCTCGACGGCATCCTGACGCTCGGCGGCGACATGTCCGGTCAGGCCGTCAAGGCGGTCGCTGCGTCGGGCGCCGACATCACCGTGGGCACGTTCGACGTGAACGCCGACGTGGTGCAGAACGTCCAGGACGGCAAGATCCTGTTCGCCATCGACCAGCAGCCCTATGTTCAGGGCTACCTCGGTGTCACGGGCATCTACCTGAAGGCGCTCAACGGCAACGACATCGGTGGCGGCCAGCCGGTCTACTCCGGTCCGGCCATCATCACCAAGGACAACGCAGCAGACGTCCTGAAGTTCGCCCAGGCGGGCACGCGCTGACCTAGCCGGTCGTGGTCCGGCTCCAGGCCGGACCACGACCGCGGTCTCGGAGAACAACAGCCCGAGGAGGGCACATGAGCACAGCTGCAGCCCCGTCGCCGGTCGAGGAGAAGCAGGCACCCCCCGATCGCGACGAGCGCGTCGGTCGCTATGCCAGGCTCGCAGCGGTGCTGCTGCGGCCCGAGGTCGGAGCACTGGTCGCCGCGATCCTGATCTTCCTCTACTTCTCGTTCACCACGAAGGCCTTCGCGCTGCCCGCCGCAGCGAGCACCTGGATCTTCTTCTCGTCCTCGTTCGCGATCATGGCCGTGGCGGTGGCGCTGCTGATGATCGGCGGCGAGTTCGACCTGTCGGCCGGTGCGATGACCGGCACCACCGGCCTGATCACCGGCATCATGATGTCCCACTGGCACATCAACGTGTGGGTGTCGGTCGCCACATCTCTCGTCGTGGCGCTCTGCATCGGCTTCCTCAACGGGTTCCTGGTGATGAAGACCGGTCTTCCGAGCTTCATCGTCACGCTCGGCACGTTCTTCGTGCTGCGGGGCCTCAACCTGGCGGTGGTCAAGCAGATCATCCACCAGGTGTCGGTCGTCGACTTCCAGTCCGCACCCGGCTACGCCGCCGGGAACAAGCTCTTCGGCTCCTACATCACCGTCGACCTCGGGTGGCTGCCCTGGGTGCACGTCCCGGCATCGGGCATCCTTCGCATCTACGCCGCCACCTGGTGGGCCCTGGCGGTGATCATCGTCGCCACGTGGCTCCTCCAGCGCACGCGGGCCGGCAACTGGATCTTCGCCGTGGGCGGGGCACAGACGAGTGCTCGGCAGGTCGGCGTACCGGTCTTCGGAACGAAGGTCGGGCTCTTCATGGGCACCGCCTTCGCGGGCTGGATGGTCGGCATGCTCAACCTGTTCAAGACGACCACGGCACAGTCGATCACGGGCGTCGGCCAGGAGTTCATCTACATCATCTGTGCCGTCGTCGGCGGCTGCCTGCTCACCGGGGGTTACGGATCCGCGGTCGGGGCCGCCCTCGGTGCCCTGATCTACGGGATGGTCTACCAGGGGATCGTCTACCACAACTGGGACAGTGACTGGCAGTACACCTTCCTCGGTGTGATGCTGCTCGGCGCCGTCATGGTCAACAACTTCGTGAAGTCGCGGGCGGAGAGAGTGCGATGAGCGCGCAGAAGAGCGAGCCGGACGCCGTCGAAGGCGGTCAGGCTCCGGAGATCGTCGGCGGGCCGCCACTCCCTCCCCCGGGGACCGCGATCATCGAGGTCACCGACCTCGGCAAGAGCTACGGCTCGGTGATCGCTCTGCGTGACATCACCACCACCGTCAAGGCCGGCGAGGTCACCTGCGTGCTCGGCGACAACGGAGCGGGCAAGTCGACCTTCATCAAGATCCTGGCCGGGGCCCATGCCCACTCCTCGGGCGACTTCGTCGTCGACGGCGAGAAGCGCTCGTTCTCCTCGCCGCGCGAGGCATTGGCGCTGGGCATCGCGACGGTCTACCAGGACTTGGCGGTCGTGCCGCTGATGCCTGTGTGGCGCAACTTCTTCCTCGGCTCCGAGCTCACGAAGGGCAAGGGCCCGGCCCGCCGGCTGGACATCGCCGCCATGAAGCGGATCACCAAGACCGAGCTGGCGGCGATGGGGATCGACCTGCGTGACGTCGAACAGCCCATCGGCACGCTCTCCGGTGGCGAGCGCCAGTGCGTCGCCATCGCCCGAGCGGTCTACTTCGGGGCCCGGGTGCTGATCCTGGACGAGCCGACCGCAGCGCTCGGCGTGCGCCAGTCGGGCGTCGTGCTCAAGTACGTCGCCAAGGCCCGCGACCGCGGGCTGGGCGTCGTCTTCATCTCGCACAACCCGCACCACGCCTATCCCGTGGGCGACCGCTTCATGCTGCTGCGGCGCGGTCGCAGCATGGGCAACTACAGCAAGGCCGAGCTGGGCCTCGACGAGCTGGTGCAGATGATGGCCGGCGGCGCCGAGCTCGAGGCCCTCAGCCACGAGCTGGCCCGCGAGATGCCCGACTCCCAGGTCGCCAAGAACCTCGAGTCGGAGGTGGCGCAGACGCTCGGCGGTGAGCCGGAGTCCGTCGCCGCGCCGTGCGAGGGCGACGAGGGCGGTACGACCGAGCAGGTGGGCGCGCGTCCGTGAGCGAGAGGCGCACGCTGGGCGTGGCCGTGGTCGGCTTCGGGTGGATGGGCCAGGTGCACGCGCGCGCCTGGGCGCGACTGGCCCAGCACTACCCCGAACTGCCTGTGCGGCCGAGCTTCGTGATCGTCGCCGACACCGAAGCGAATCGACGCCGTGAGGCCTGCGACGTCTTCGGGTTCGCCCACGCGGTGAGCGACTGGACCGAGGTGCTGGACCGCGACGACGTCGACGTGGTCAGTGTCTGCGGGCCCAACTTCGTGCACCGCGAGATCGGCGCGGCGGTGGCCGAGTCGGGCCGGCACCTGTGGATCGAGAAGCCGGCCGGACGCGGCGCCGCAGACACCGCCGCGATCGCGGCCGCCGTCCACCGCAGCGGGGTCATGTCGTCGGTCGGCTTCAACTACCGTCACGCGCCGGCCGTGCAGGTGGCGCGCGAGCTCGTCGCCTCCGGGGCCCTGGGTCGGCTCGAGTCGGTCGACGTGCACATGCTGGCCGACTACTCCGCCCACCCCGACCAGGCCCTGTCGTGGCGGTTCGACCCCGAGTACGCCGGCACCGGGGTGCTCGGCGACCTGGTCAGCCACGGCCTCGACCTCGCCCTCCACGTCGGCGGTACGACGCTGGGCAGGGTCGACGAGCTGGTCGCCGACCAGGCGACGTACCTCACCGAGCGGCCGATTCCGGAGAGCGGCGCCGTCTCCCACTTCTCGCGCGGCGGCGACGGCCCACGCGGGCCGGTCGGCAACGAGGACACCGCCTCCGCACTCCTGCGCTACGCCTCCGGGACGCGCGGCACCTTGACCGCCTCGCGCATCGCGGTGGGGGAGCAGTGCGGCTACGGCTTCGACCTCCGCGGCACGGAGGGCGCCCTGTCCTGGGACTTCCGTCGGATGGGCGAGCTCCGGGTCTGCGTCGACCAGGACTACCAGGACGCGACCTGGGAGACCCGGCTGGTCCGTCCAGGCGACGGAGACGTGTCGGCCTTCCAGCCCGGCTCGGGCATCGCCATGTCCTACGACGACCTCAAGGTCGTCGAGTGCCACTTGCTGGCACAGAGCATCCACACCGGCGTCCCGCACGGTCCGACCATCGACGACGCAGTCGTGGCGGCCGAGCTCGTGGACGCCATGGTGCGGTCCTACGAGGAGAAGAGATGGGTCCAACCATGAGCTCCACACACACCGACCTCGTCCGGGTCGGCGTCATCGGCACCGGCGCCATGGGTGCTGCCCACGTCGACAACCTGGCGCGCTGGGTGCCCGGCGCCGCCGTCACCCAGGTCTTCGACGTCGACTCCGAGCGCGCCAAGGGTATCGCCGAGCGCGTCGGAGGGGTTGCTGCGGGGTCGGCCGAGGCGCTCATCGAGTCGGGCGACGTCGACGCCGTGCTGATCGCCGCGCCCGACCCGCTGCACGAGCCGCTGACGATCGCCTGCATCGAGCTCGGCAAGCACACACTCCTCGAGAAGCCGATCGCCAGCACCCTCGAGGGCGGCCGGCGCGTCGTCGAGGCGGAGGTTGCCGCGGGCAGGCGGCTGGTGCAGCTCGGGTTCATGCGGCGCTTCGACCCGGCCTACCTCTCGCTCCGGGCGGCGGTCACGGGCGGATCCCTCGGCCGCGTCAAGGCGGCCCACTGCGTGCACCGCAACCCGCGCAGTCACCCCAGCCATACCGACGAGAGCGTGCTGTTCGGCTCGATGATCCACGAGTTCGACAGCGTCCCGTGGTTGCTCGACGACACCCTCACCGCGGTCACGGTGTTCCCGGCCCGAGTGGCGGAGGGGGAGCTGAAGGACCTCCAGGTCGCCGTCCTGGAGACCGAGGGCGGCTCGATCGTGACCGTCGAGGTCTACATCAACGCCCGCTACGGCTACGACATCCACACCGAGATCACCGGGACCGAGGGCACCGCGTCGCTCACCCCGCCGTACGGCGTCGCGGTGCGTCGCAGCATCTCCGACGACGCAGGGGTCGACGGCCGGGTGGTCACCAAGGACGGGACCGAGCGCTACCTCGACGCCTACCGGATCGAGGTCGGCGCCTGGATCGACGGCATACGTGTCGGTCAGCCCACCGGTCCGACTGCCTGGGACGGGCACCGTGCCAACGTCGCGGCCTTCACCGCGGTGGAGTCGCTGCACGGCTCCGGGCGCCTCGAGATCGAGCGCGAGGAGACCCCCGAGCTCTACGTCTGACCGGCTCGGGCAGGACCCCGCTCTCTGCACAGAGTTGTGCACAGGTGGGGTCGTGCCTGTGCAGTCCCCTCCTGGCTCGTGCACACGCTGTGCACAGATTGGGCGAACCACCTGGGGGAATCTCTCGTTGTGTTGAGGCTCTACGGCGCGCCCTCCTACAGTCACGCCGTACCGCGGGGCAACATGTCGCAAAGTCGACATTTTCCGCCGGCACAGCTCATGCCACCAGACCAGGGGAGTCTTCATGACCGGTACCTTCTTCAGCGGCCGCTCGGGGCCCGCCCAAGGATCCGTCGCACCGTCCATGCCGCCGATAGCACCGAAGCCGGAGCCTCTCCCCGAAGACGCACTGCTGCGCCAGCCGGTGCCGTTCACCCGGCTCGACGACCTTCTGTCGGGACCGGTCGAGGAGGTCGACGAGGAGGCTCACGAGGAGGCTCACGAGGAGATCCACGACGAGATCGACGAGGTGGTGGACGAGGTCGCTACGGCGCCGGTCGAGACGCCCGTCGCGGCACCGGTGGAGGTGCCGGTCGCGGCACCCGTCGAGGTGGCGGTGGTCGAGCCGGTCGCGCGGGTGATCGGTGACACCGGTCGGCCGATGCCCGACCTGCCCGACCTCCCGCCCCTGGCCACCCACGGCCACGCCCGCGTGATCTCGATGTGCAACCAGAAGGGTGGGGTCGGCAAGACCACCACCACCATCAACCTGGGCGCCTCGCTGGCCGAGTACGGCCGCAAGGTGCTGCTCGTCGACTTCGACCCGCAGGGCTCACTCTCGGTGGGGCTGGGGCTCAACCCCCACGAGATGGAGCACACGGTCTACAACCTGCTGATGGACCGCGAGGTCACCCTCGACGACGTCGTGGTGCCCTCCGGCGTCCCGGGCATGGACCTCCTGCCCTCCAACATCGACCTGTCCGCTGCTGAGGTGCAGCTGGTCCACGAGGTCGCCCGCGAGCAGACCCTGCAGCGGGTGATCGCTCCGGCCATCGAGCACTACGACGTGATCCTGATCGACTGCCAGCCGTCGCTGGGCCTGCTCACGGTCAACGCGCTGACGGCCTCCGACGGCGTGATCGTCCCGCTGGAGTGCGAATACTTCGCGCTCCGCGGCGTCGCGCTGCTCAAGACGACCATCGACAAGGTGAGGGAGCGGCTCAACCCGCGTCTGGAGATCGACGGGGTCCTCGGGACCATGTACGACGGCCGGACGCTGCACAGCCGCGAGGTGATGGACCGCCTGGTGCAGGCCTGGGGCGACAAGGTGTTCCACACCGTGATCCGGCGGACCGTGAAGTTCTCGGACTCCACGGTCGCCGGTGAGCCCATCACCTCCTACGCCTCCGCGTCGGCCGGCGCCGAGGCCTACCGCTCGCTGGCGAAGGAAGTCTCGGTCCGGTGTCTCGACGTGTGAACCTCCCCGCCGCCGACGACCTCTTCCGCCCCACCGACACGGCGGTCGACGCGCGAGGAGAGGTCGACGGCGCGCGCGAGCGCCGGGTGCGCGCCGTACCGACCGCGGTCGAGGGAGCCGACGACAGCCGGGCCCGCCGTCCCAGCGGGCGGGTGCGCCACGACGAGAAGATGACCGTCTACGTCACCTCCGACGAGCTGCTCGACATCGAGCACGCCCGCCTGATGCTGCGCCGCGACCAGGGACTGGCCGTCGACCGAGGCCGCCTCGTGCGCGAGGCGGTGGCCCTCGTCCTGGCCGACCTGGAGGAGCGCGGCCTCGACAGCCTGCTGGTCCAGCGGCTCCTCGAGGACTGACGCCGGGGTGAGCATCGCCGCCGGCGAGGAGATCGCGGCCGCAGGTGAGGGCGGGTTCGAGGTCGTCCTCGACAACTTCGAGGGCCCCTTCGACCTGCTGCTCAGCCTGATCGCCAAGCACAAGCTCGACATCACCGAGGTGTCGCTGTCGCGGGTCACCGACGAGTTCATCGCCCACGTCAAGGCGGGCGCCAGCCGCCAGGACGACGGGGCCTGGGACCTCGAGCAGACCTCGTCGTTCCTCGTCGTCGCGGCCACGCTGCTCGACCTGAAGTCCGCGCGGCTACTGCCGCAGGGCGACGTCGAGGACGAGGAGGACCTCGCGCTGCTCGAGGCCCGCGACCTGCTCTTCGCCCGCCTCCTGCAATACCGGGCGTTCAAGCAGGTCGCCGGGGTGCTCGCCCAACGGCTGGAGTCCGAGGCCAAGCGGTTCCCGCGGTCGGTGGGCCTCGAGGAGCGCTACGCCGGCCTGCTGCCCGAGGTGCTGATCGGGATCGGGCTCGACGCCTTCGCCTACCTCGCCGCCAAGGCGCTCGCGCCCAAGCCCGACGTCGAGGTCTCGCTGCACCACATCCACGCCCCGGCGGTCAGCGTCCGCGAGCAGGCGGCGCTCGTGGTCGACCGGCTCCGACGCGTCGGCACGATGACGTTCCGCGCGCTGTGCGGCGACTCGCCCGACACCCAGACCACGGTGGCCCGCTTCCTCGCGCTGCTCGAGCTGTTCCGCGAGAACACGGTCGCCTTCGAGCAGGTCTCGCCGCTGGGCGAGCTCACCGTGCGCTGGACCGGCA
>JAHEXO010000092.1 GCA_023252065.1 Nocardioides sp.
GGCCACACCCAGAGCCTGCACACCAACGCCCTCGACGAGGCGATCGCGCTGCCGACCGACTTCAGCGCCCGGATCGCCCGCAACACCCAGCTCCTGCTGCAGCAGGAGAGCGGCACCACGGGCACCATCGACCCCTGGGCCGGCAGCTACTACGTCGAGAAGCTCACCCACGACCTCGCCGAGCGGGCCTGGGCCCACATCCAGGAGGTCGAGCAGGCCGGCGGGATGTCGAAGGCGATCGAGGAGGGTATCCCCAAGCTGCGCATCGAGGAGGCCGCGGCCCGCACCCAGGCGCGGATCGACTCCGGAGCCCAGGCCGTCATCGGCGTGAACACCTACCGGCTCGCCGACGAGGACCCGCTCGACGTACGCAAGGTCGACAACGACGAGGTCTACCGCCAGCAGATCGCCAAGCTCGAGCGACTGCGCGCCGAGCGCGACGCCGACGAGGTGCAGCGCACGCTCCACGCGCTCACCGCGGCCGCCGGCTCGGGTGACGGCGAGGGCGGCAACCTGCTCGCGCTCGCCGTCGAGGCCGCCCGCGCGAAGGCGACGGTCGGGGAGATCACCGGTGCGCTCGAGCAGGTGTGGGGCCGGCACCAGGCGCAGATCCGTACCATCTCGGGTGTGTTCAGGGACGAGGCCGGAGCCGACGGCGACGAGCTCGTCCAGGAGGTGCTCGACGCGACGGCGGCGTTCGAGGACGCCGAGGGACGGCGTCCGCGCATCCTGGTCGCGAAGATGGGCCAGGACGGCCACGACCGCGGCCAGAAGGTCGTGGTCAGCGCGTTCGCCGACATGGGCTTCGACGTCGACGTGGGGCCGCTGTTCTCGACCCCCGAGGAGGTCGCCCGGCAGGCCGTCGACGCCGACGTGCACATCGTCGGGGTCAGCAGCCTGGCCGCGGGTCACCTGACCCTGGTGCCGGAGCTGAAGAAGGCGCTGGCCGCCCAGGGTCGCGACGACATCCTGGTGGTCGTCGGCGGCGTGATCCCGCCCGGTGACGTCCCGGCGCTGCAGGAGATGGGCGCGGTGGCGGTGTTCCTGCCCGGCACGGTGATCGCCCGGTCGGCGCTCGACCTGCTCGCCGAGCTCCGAGACCACCTGCACCACGGATGAGCGACCTCGAGTCACCGGCCGATCCGGAGACCTGGGCCGACGACGTGCGCGCCGGCCGTCGCGCGGCCGTCAGCCGCGCGATCACGCTGGTCGAGTCCAGCCTGCCCAGGCATCGTCGACAGGCCCGGGCCCTGCTCGCTGCCCTGCCCGTCCCCGAGGTCCCGGCCGTCCGCGTCGGCATCTCGGGCGTGCCGGGCGTGGGCAAGTCGACGTTCATCGAGACCCTGGGCACGCGGCTCACCGCAGCCGGCCACCGGGTCGGCGTGCTGGCCGTCGACCCGAGCAGCCAGCGCACCGGCGGCTCGGTGCTGGGCGACAAGACCCGGATGCCGAGGCTCGCGGTCGACGAGAACGCCTTCATCCGGGCCAGCCCGAGCGCCGGCACCCTCGGCGGCGTCGCGCGGGCGACCAGCCAGGCGATGCTCGTGCTGGAGGCGGCGTCCTACGACGTGGTGCTGGTCGAGACGGTGGGAGTCGGGCAGTCGGAGACGACCGTGGCCGGCATGGTCGACACGTTCGTGTTCCTCACCCTGGCCCGCACCGGCGACCAGCTGCAGGGCATCAAGCGCGGAGTGCTGGAGATCGCGGACCTGATCGCGGTCAACAAGGCCGACGGCGACCGCGAGGGTGAGGCCCGGCTGGCCGCGCGCGAGCTCGGGGGTGCGCTGCGGATGGTGCACGGGCGCGGCGAGGCGCCGGCTGTCGTCACCTGCTCGGGCCTGTCCGGGGCCGGGGTCGACGACATGTGGCAGCGCGTCCTCGACCATCGCGCGCAGCTCGGCGAGGAGGGCCTGGCCGACAAGCGCGCCCACCAGCAGCTCGACTTCGCGTGGGCCCTGGTGCGCGACGAGCTCGAGCAGCGGCTCCACCGCTCCGACGCCGTACGGCGGGTGCGTAGGGAGGTGCGCGACCGCGTGCTGGGCGGTGAGCTGACCGCCGTGGCCGCGGCCGACCTGATCCTCGCCGCCTACGACAACGGGGATGACCATCGAGATGACAATGGGGACGCCGCCGCGCCCGTGAACTAACCTTCCCTGGACATGTCCAGGGAAGCTGCGCTCGCGCTCGTCGAGACCGTGGTCGACAAGCACGCCGACGACCTCGTGGATCTCCGACGCGATCTGCATGCCCACCCCGAGCTGTCGTGGCAGGAGCGGCGCACCACCGACCTGGTCTGCCACCACATCGACCAGGTCGGGTGGCGGCTCACCCGGGCCGGCGACTCCGGCGTCGTGGCCGACCTCGGCGACACCGGTCCGCTGGTCGCTCTCCGCGCCGACCTCGACGCGCTGCCCGTCGACGACACGACCACCGACCCCTGGCAGAGCAAGGTCGCCGGTGTCGCCCACGCGTGCGGCCACGACGTGCACACCACCGCCCTGCTCGGCTCGGGACTGGCGCTGGCCGAGCTGCATGCGGCCGGGCTGCTGCCGGGGCGGGTGCGGCTGCTCTTCCAGCCGGCCGAGGAGGTGATGCCGGGCGGGGCCACCCACATGATGAACCTCGGCGCCCTCGACGAGGTGAGCCGCATCTTCTGCCTCCACTGCGACCCCACGGTCGACGTCGGCCAGGTCGGCATGCGCGAGGGACCGATCACCGGGGCCGCCGACAGCCTCGAGGTCCGGCTCACCGGCTCCGGAGGCCACACCAGCCGCCCGCACCTGACCGAGGACCTCACCTTCGCCCTGGCCAAGATCGTCACCGAGCTGCCGGCGGTGCTGTCGCGGCGCCTCGACCCGCGCGCCGGTGTCAGCGTGGTGTGGGGCCGGCTGCACGCCGGCCGCGCCACCAACGTCATCCCCGACACCGGCACCGTGGCCGGCACCGTCCGGATGCTCGACTCGGTGGCCTGGAGCGACATGGAGCACCGGATCCGCCAGCACGTCGACGAGATCGTCGCGCCCTACGGCGTGCACGCCGACGTCGACTACAAGCGCGGCGTCCCGCCCGTCGTCAACGACCCGGCCTCGGTGGCGCTGCTGTCGGGTGTGGTCGGGGCGGTGCTGGGGCCCGAGGGCCGGGCGCCGACCGCGCAGAGCCTGGGCGGTGAGGACTTCGCCTGGTATCTCACCCGTGTCCCGGGTGCGATGGGGCGACTCGGCACCCGCACCCCGGGTGGACCGACCTACGACATCCACCAGGGCAACCTCCGGGTCGACGAACGAGCCACGGGCATCGGGGCCAAGGTGCTGGCGTCGGTCGCGGTGCAGTCCCTGGCCCCGGTGGGCTAGAGGCTCGGGACCTTCGTCACCCCGACCGGTAACAACTTCATGACACCGGGGGGGCGAGGTGTCGCCCGCCGCCCCACGCGCATAGGGTGTCGGCGAACCTGCGCCGGACGGAGGGCGCGGGCACTAGAAGGAGGCCCCTCTTGCGGCATACCAGCAAGATCGCGGCCGTAGCGGTGGTGGCGGTGATCGCCCTCACCGGGTGCGGCAAGAAGAGTGACAGCTCGAGCTCCGGCTCGGCTACAGAGGATGTCTGCAAGACGGCCAGCGGGTCCGGCCCGAAGATCGGTCTCGCCTACGACGTCGGCGGTCGCGGCGACCAGTCGTTCAACGACTCGGCCTACGCCGGCGTGTCCAAGGCGGTCAAGAAGTACGACGGCTCCTGCCTCGAGGGTGAGGCCCAGGACGGCGAGCCCGAGTCGGCTCGTGAGGACCGGCTCAGCCAGATGGCCGACAACGGGGCCACCGCCATCATCGGTGTCGGTTTCGCCTACAGCGACGCGGTCAACGCCGTCGCGCCGAAGTACCCCAAGGTGAGCTTCGCGGTGGTCGACGGCTTCGACCCCGACAAGACCACCAACAAGAACGTCGCGTACTTCAGCTTCGCCGCCAACGAGTCGTCCTACCTCGTCGGTGTCGCCGCCGCGCAGGCGACCAAGTCCAAGCAGGTCGGGTTCGTGGGCGGTGTCCACAACGACCTGATCAAGGCGTTCGAGGCGGGCTACACCGCCGGCGTCCACGCCGTCGACCCGAGCATCAAGGTCGACATCTCCTACATCCAGGAGAGCAACCTGTCCGGCTTCAACGACCCCGCGGGCGGCAAGACCGCTGCGGCCGGTGAGTTCGACCAGGGTGCCGACGTGGTCTACCACGCCTCGGGTGCTTCGGGCTCCGGTGTCTTCGACGCCGCGGTCGAGGCCGGTGACGGCAAGTGGGCCATCGGTGTGGACTCCGACCAGTACCTCACTGCGACGGCGGCCCAGAAGCCGCACATCCTCACCTCCGCGCTCAAGCGCGTGGACGTGGCGTGCTACCAGTGGATCGGGACCGTCAACTCCGGCAGCCCGGCGACCGGCTACGTGACCTACGACCTGAAGAACAACGGCGTCGGCTACGCGGTCTCCAACCCGGCGATCAAGCCCTACGAGGCGATGATCAACAGCTACGCCGACAAGATCAAGAGCGGTCAGATCAAGGTCCCGACCACTCCGTGATCCGGTGACGGGACGCACGTCGCGACGCGGCGAGCGCCCCGGTCCCACCAGCATCATCCACGTCCGGCCCGGGAGTAACCTGCTCCCGGGCCGGACGCATGACCGGCCCTCGCTCGCTCACCGGAGGTCTCCTTGGCAGCCCCCGCACCCGCTCCGACCGACCACGACGTCGACGCACCTGAGGTCGTCCTCTCGGGGATCGGCAAGCGCTTCCCGGGCGTGGTCGCCAACCACGACGTCGACCTCACCATCCGCCCCGGCTCGGTCCACGCGCTGGTCGGTGAGAACGGCGCCGGCAAGTCCACGCTGATGAAGATCCTCTACGGCGTCCAGCGGCCCGATGACGGCACGATCCGGATCGACGGGGAGACCAAGGTCTTCAAGTCCCCGACCGACGCCATCGCGGTCGGCATCGGGATGGTCTTCCAGCACTTCATGCTGGCCGATAACCTCACCGCCCTGGAGAACGTCGTGCTGGGCGCGGAGAAGCTCTTCGGCATCGGCGACAAGGCGCGCGAGGAGTTCCGGGCGATCTCCGACCGCTACGGCTTCGGCCTCGAGCCCGACGTGCTCGTCGAGCAGCTCGGCGTAGCCGACCGGCAGCGCCTGGAGATCCTCAAGGTCCTCTTCCGCGGCGCCAAGATCATCATCCTCGACGAGCCGACCGCCGTCCTCGTGCCGCAGGAGGTCGACGCGCTGTTCGAGAACCTGCGCGACCTCCGCTCCCACGGCAACTCGATCCTGTTCATCTCCCACAAGCTCGACGAGGTGCTCGCCATCGCCGACGACATCACGGTGATGCGTCGCGGCGCCACGGTCGGCTCGGCCGAGCCCGGCCACGTCACCAAGCGCCAGCTCGCCGAGATGATGGTCGGCTCCGAGCTCCCGTCGCCCGACGTGTCCGAGAGCACCGTCACCGACGTCGTCCAGCTCTCGCTGCAGGGGGTCACCCTCGTCGACGAGGGCGGCCGCCACCTGCTCGACGACATCACCTTCGACATCCACCGGGGCGAGATCCTCGGCATCGCCGGCGTCGAGGGCAACGGCCAGGCCGAGCTGGTCGAGACCGTGATGGGGATGCGTGAGCCGGCCTCCGGCACCATCCGGCTCGGGGACGCCGACGTCACCGACTGGGACACCCGCCGGATCCGCGAGGCCGGCGTCGCCTACATCCCCGAGGACCGCCAGCGCCATGGCCTGCTGCTCGACGCCCCGCTCTGGGAGAACCGCGTGCTGGGGCACCAGACCCGTCCCCCGAGCGCCCGCGGACCGTGGATCGACCGTGGCGGCGCCCGAGCCGACACCCAGCGGATCATCGAGCAGTACGACGTGCGGACCCCGGGCATCGACACGCCTGCCCGTGCCCTGTCGGGTGGCAACCAGCAGAAGCTGATCGTGGGCCGTGAGATGAGTGGCGAGCCGATCGTGCTGATCGCCTCCCACCCCACCCGCGGCGTCGACGTGGGCGCCCAGGCAGCCATCTGGGAGCACATCAAGAACGCCCGCCACGACGGGCTCGCGGTGCTGCTGGTCTCGGCCGACCTCGACGAGCTGATCGGTCTCTCCGACCGGATCGAGGTGATCCTGCGCGGCTCGTTGGTGGGGTCGTTCGACCCGGCCACGGTGACACCCCAGGACCTCGGCGCCGCGATGACGGGAGGTGGTGACGAGTGACGCTCACCGAGCGCCTGCGACGTATCGGCTTCGCCATGCTCGCCCCGCTGATCGCGGTCGCGATCGCCATGCTCGCCACCAGCTTGGTCATCGTGCTCACCAACAGCGGGTCGGGCGTCAGCGACTTCTGGCGGATCATCTTCACCAAGCCGGACAACCGCATCATCATCAACATCGTCAACCAGTCCGGGATGATCTACCTCTCCGCTGCCGCGGCCGCGATCGGCTTCCGGATGGGGCTGTTCAACATCGGTGTCGAGGGCCAGTACACGCTGGCGTCCTACGTCGCCGCCACCTTCGCCGGAGCGGCCCTCCTGCCCGGCTTCCTCAACGTCTTCGCCACCTTGATCGTCGCGATCATCGTGGGTGCCCTGTGGGCGGGCATCGCAGGCCTGCTGCGCACGACGCGCGGCGTGAGCGAGGTGATCTCGACGATCATGCTGAACGCGATCGCGGGCATTCTCGTCGGCTACCTGCTCGACCGCTACGGCATCCACGGCGGCAACTCGGTGCGCACGAAGAACATCCCCTCGTCGTCCCACGTGCCCGGCTGGAGCCCGCTGGGCGCCGACGCCGGTCCGATCTGGGGGCTGACCATCCTGGCGGTCCTGGTCGGCATCGGCTTCTGGGTGCTGCTCAACCGCACCCGCTTCGGCTTCGACCTGCGGGCCACCGGCGCGTCACAGACCGCGGCGGTCGCCTCGGGCATCAAGGTCAACCGGATGGTGCTCGCCTCGATGCTGCTGTCCGGCGGCATCGCCGGCCTGATCTGGATGCCGGCCTTCTTCGGCGCGGCCTACAGCTACGGCACGACGTTCCAGGCGGGCCTGGGCTTCACCGGCATCGCGGTCGCGCTGCTCGGTCGCAACCAGCCGGTCGGGATGATCTTCGGCGCGGTGCTGTTCGCGTTCCTCACCGCGCAGTCCAACTCCCTGACCCTGCTCACCGACATCTCCGCCAGCGTCGTCCAGATCACGCAGGGTGTGGCCGTGCTCGCCGTCGTCATCGCCTACGAGCTGGTCCGGCGCTACCGGATCCGGATCGAGCAACGAGCAGTGGCCCAGGCGCCCGCTCCGACCGAGGCGGAGGTGGCGGCATGACCACCATCGTCACCGCCAAGATGACCAGCGCCGTCTCGGGCCGCGGGAGCGGCCGGGCGCGGCCCTGGATCGTGCTGCTCGGCATGATCCTGGCGATCTCCACGGTGCGGGTCGTGACCGGCGCCCACGACATCACGTCGGCCAACACCATCCGGGCCGCGATCCT
>JAHEXO010000093.1 GCA_023252065.1 Nocardioides sp.
GACCATGCTCGCGATCACGACCTGGACGAGCGCGGTCAGGCCGCCGACGCCGAGGCCTTGGACGGCCCGGGCGCCGATCAGGATGCCCATGTTGGCGGCGGTGCCGGCGATCAGCGAGCCGATCACGTAGATGACCAGCGCGGTCTGCACCAGCGCCTTCTTGGAGAACTGGTCGGACAGCTTCCCCCAGATCGGCGTGGTCGCTGTCATCGTGAGCAGGGTGGCGACGACGACCCAGGTGTACTCGGTCTGGCTGCCGTGCAGGCTCTCGACGATGCGCGGCAGGGCGTTGGAGACGACGGTGCTCGACAGCATGGCGACGAACATCGCGAGCAGGAGGCCGGACATGGCCTCCAGCACCTCGCGGTGGGTCATCGCGCCGGAGCGCTCGACCGGGCTCTCGTGGCTGGTGACGGCGGCAGCGCCGCCGGAGCGAACTGGGTCAGTGGTGGTGGTCGACACGGAGTTCCTCATGCAGCAGGGGGTAACAGTTGACTAGGTCAACTATATTCCACCCTGGCGCCCCACCGAAATCGACGGCCCCTGTAGATACAGACGACCCGCAGGTGTGACCTCGGAAGGTTCCGGGTCCCTCCGGCCGGACGTGGGCCGGATCACCTGCGGGTCGGGTGTCTGCGTTGTAGTGCCAGCAACACTTCGGGCTGGCCGGTTGCTGCTAGACCGCAGCCACCTCACGCGTCCAATAGGTACTCAACTCTGGACCACCTCCTTCCGTCGGTTACGACGACGCTAACCCGCAGCACCAAGCCCGGACAACAGGAATTGCTGTCCTGTGGTCGACGTTCTGGCCCCGTGGACCTCCAGCCCCGGCTCGTCACCGTCCGGTCGCCGAAGCAGCCGCGCGGTGCGGTGGTGGTGCTGCACGGGGGCGGCGCCCGCGGTGACGCCGTCCCGGTCAGCGCCACCCAGCTGTCGGTGCTGCGGATGGTGCCGATCGCCCGGCGCATCGCGCGGACCCGTGACCTGGCCGTCTTCCGGCTGCTCAACTCCCAGCGCGGCTGGGGCGCGGGCGACACTCCACTGGCCGACGCCCGGTGGGCGCTGGCACAGGTGCGGGAGCGCTACGGCGACGTGCCCGTCGTCCTGGTCGGTCACTCCCTCGGCGGCCGGGCGGCGCTGCTGGCCTCGACCGAGCCTGACGTGGTCGGAGCGGTCCTTCTCAACGCCTACCTGCTGCCCGGCGACGATGCGGTCGACCCGGCCGGGCGGCGCCTGCTCTTCGTGCACGGCACCGACGACCGCATCGCGTCGATCGCGAAGGCCGAGGCGGCCGCGGCGCGGATCGGTCGGCGTACCGAGGTCGGCTTCCTGACCGTCGACGGCGGCAAGCACGCGATGCTCCGCCACGGTCGCGCGTTCACCGGGGCGGCAGCGGCGTTCACGGCCGAGGTCCTGCCCGGGGATCCCGTCCCTCGACCGGCCCGCCTTCCCGGGTCCTGACCAGGCGGTCTCGTCAGCTGACGGCGACGATCGGGAGCTGCCGGTGCGTCGGCTTGGTGAGCGTGCCGGCCTCGGCCGCCGCGGCGTACTCCTCGACCTGGCGGCGATGGGTGAGCCGGAAGGTCGAGCACTTCGAGTCACCCGGCTCAGCCATCTGGTTGTGGGCGCACCCGCCCATGCAGGTCGGCAGGGCGATGCAGGAGCGACAGTCCTCGTCGGCGAACGGGTCGTAGCGAAGCCACTTCAGCGCCCGGTCGTTCGGGTCCTGCCAGGAGCGCAGGTGGCCGATCACCTCTCGGGCGTCGCCGACGTTGTCGTAGCACTTGTAGAGCTCGCCGCGAGCGCCGACCACCAGCTCGTTCTCGCGGACGGCCGTGCACGGCGTCCCGACCGGTGTCGGCAGCGAAGGCTCGGCGAGCCCCCGCTGGTACGCCGCGGCCAGGAACTCCTGCTCGACCGCGGCGAACTCCGGGAGCGTGAAGCAGTGCGGGCGGTAGGTCTCGCTCGGAGCGCCGGCCTGGTCGGGGTAAGCCACGATGCGCCCCGGGTAGACGGTCACCCTCCCGGCCAGGTCGCGCTCGACCAGCTGGTCGAGCAGGCGGAGATACTCCTGGGCGTTGGAGGCGTCGAGGTTGACCCGGACCGAGATCGGGATCAGGTCGGCGCAGGCGACGATGTTGTCCAGGACGACGCCGAAGGTGCCGCGGCCGTTGCGCAGCGGGCGCATCAGGTCGTGGGTCTCGGCGGGACCGTCGAGGGTGATCTGCGCGTTGCGCACCCGCAGCGCCTTCAACCGACGCGCCACCGGTGGTGTCAGGAGATAGCCATTGGTGAGGATCCTGGCGCCGTAGCGCACCCCGGCCGCCTTCGTGCGCTCCAGGAAGGCCTCCGAGAGCCGGTCGATCCGGTCCTGGGCCAGCAGCGGCTCACCGCCGTACCAGGTGACGTGGAAGCGCTCGATCGTCGGCAGCTGGGCGTCCAGCACCTCGAGCAGCAGCCGCTCGGTCTCCTCGTCGAGGATCGCGGTCGGCTTGTTCTCGAAGCAGTAGGGGCAGTCGAAGTTGCAGCCCAGGCTGGACACGATCGTGAGCGCGAACGACGACCGGTCGGCCGTCCCCGCGCGGTAGCGGCGTTCCAGCGCTTCGAGCTCGTCGATGTCGTCAGCCACCAGCATCCTGGCCAGGGTCAGGTCACGCAGCGTGTCGAGCGGGGGCCGGCGTGAGCCGTCGCCATCGAGGAATGCCAGCACGCCTGCCCACTCATCACGACGGACCGAGCAGACCCGGCCCGAGAGCCCGTTGTGGATCCAGGTTCGCTCAGCGCGCTCGACGACGACGTTGTAGCGCGACAGCCGCATGACCGACGGGACTAGCCCTCGCCACCTTCGCCTTCGTCGTCACCGTCGTCGTCGCCATCGCCCATGCCCCCGCCCTTGCCGCCGCACGGCCTGACCACCAGCGAGATGTCGACCCACAGACCGCTGGCGTCCGTGGGCTTCTTGTGGTCGTGCTTGTCGACCGTCACGCTCTTGGCGTTGGTGAGGTCGCGAGACAGGGTGGCGAGGTAGGAGTCGATGTCCTCCTGGCTGATGGTCGGAGGCACCTCGACGGTCATGTGGAAGGTGACGGGGTCGTCCTCACTCCACTCGTTCGACTCTGACATGTCGCTCCCCCCGGGTCACGACCTCCGCCGTGGCTCTGTATCCAGCCCGAGCACCCTGATGAGGGACAAGGTGCCGTGCCTCTCAGGCGCGCGTCAAGGGGGTGGGCGCGGCCCCCGACCGCACGTCGGCCGAGCCCAGTGCCGTGCCGAGCTCGTCGCGCGACCGGATCCCGAGCTTGCGGTAGACCGCCATCAGATGGGTCTCGACGGTCTTGATGGTGACGAAGAGGCGCTCGGCGATCTGCCGGTTGGTGAGTCCCTCGGCAGCGAGTGTGGCGACCTCCCGCTGGGAGTCGGTGAGCGACGTCGGACCGGTGGCGCGGACTCGGCGGGGTCGGCTGCCGGCCAGGAGCAGCTCCTGCCGGCTGCGCTCCAGCACTCGCGCCATCTCCATCTCGCCGGCCAGGTCCGTGGCCCGGACCAACGCCTCGCGCGCTTCCGGCAGCCGGTCGGCCTTGCGTAGCGCAGCGCCGTACGACGCCAGGACGCGGGCCAGGACCGGCCGGGACGGGGTCGGTTCGATGAGCTCCACCGCCTCGGCGAGCAACGGGATCGCCTCGCGGACCGGGACGAAGCTCGCCGCCCGACGCAGAGCCTCGGCGAGCCGCGGGCGCGGCCCGTACTCCCGACGGAGCTCCAGCTCCCGACGCGCCTCGGCGGCCGCACGATCCCGGTCACCGAGCGCCTCGTAGACGTGGCTGGCCAGGAGGTGCGGCTGGAGCTCGACCTCGACCTGCTGCAGGCCAGTGCTCGAGTCCACCGTGAGGTGGAGCTCCTCCAGCATCACGAGCGCCTGAGCCGGGTCGCCTGAGAGGAGGAGCCCCAGCGCCGGCCACACCAAGTCATCCCCGATCCGCTCTCGCAGGAGGTCGGCCGCCAGGGAGTAGTCCCCCTGCTCGTGCGCGATCCGCCCGCGCGTGAACCGGTGCGAGCCGTCGTAGCCGGTGACCCCGTGTCGGGAGGTGAACTCCTCGGCTGCCTTCAGCTGCTCCAGCGCGTCCTCGAAGTCCCCGCGCGCGTTGGCGTGCTGGATCCGGCGGTGGTCCAGCTCCGCCTGGAGCTGGGGTCGGACGCCGGCCAGCAGCGCAACGGCCGGAGCCACACGGTCCAGCACCTCGGCGGCCTCCGCGAGCCCACCGTCGACGAGGAAGGTCGCGGCGGCCAGCCCGGTGCGGACGTCCCACTCCGTGAAGTCGTCGGCCGCGTCCGGGAGACTGTCTACGACCCGACGCAGGTCCGAGAGCAACCCTTCCGTGGAGCCGCCGGGTAAGCCCCGCTCGTAGACGGCGGTGAGCACCAGCAGGTAGCGGCTCACGTCACGATCAGTGGGAATCGAGCGGGCCTTCGTCTCCGCGAGCTCCGCCGGGAGGTCGCCCAGATCGGGGTCCGCGCTCATGATCACGTTGGACAGCAGCATGGAGCGCAGGATGATCTCGGCGTCGGTGTCACCGTAGGGCCGCAGCCGAAGAGCGCGGCGCTGGAGGTCGCCCACTTCGTCGAATCGGTTGGTCTCGTCGAGGAGCGCGAACAGGTCCGCTGCGGCCTCCAGCGCCACGGCGCGCTCAGCGGACCGGAACACGGTCTCCAGGTGCTCGCGCGCCGCCGCCACCTCCATGTCCAGGCGCTCGGCGCGGCCGAGCCAGAGCAGGATGATGTCGCGCTGGTCCGCGGGAGCGGGCTCGTCCAGCGCACGCTGGAGCAGACGCCGCGCCGCCGCGGCCGAGCCGGCATCGAGCGCGGTCTCTCCCTGCGCCCGGAGGTACGCCGAGACCGCGGTGTCCCCCGAACCGGGCGAGGCGAGGAGGTGCTGGGCGACCGCGCCCGGGTCCTCACCCGCGGACCAGAGGATCCGCGCCGCCCGGGCGTGCAGCTCGCCGGCCATCACCTCGGGGAGCTCAGCCTCCACGGCCGCCCGGAGCAGGGGGTGGAGGAACTCGACGGGGTCCCCGTGCGCGAACACGCTGGCCACCTCGAGCCGGGCAGCCTCCCCTGCGGCGACGGCATCGCCGAGCTGCGCCAGCTCGGCGGCGTATCGCAGGGAGCAGCCGTCGCCCAGGACCGCCGCCGCCTGGGCCAGTGCGGCCGCAGCGGGGCCGAGCTCGCCCAGCCGCCACGACATCGTGCGCTGGAGGGAGAGGGTGCCGTCGAGCCGGAGTGCCTGCGGGTCGAGGCGGGCACCGGGCTCGAACGAGCGGAGCAGCTCGGTGACGTAGAACGGGTTGCCGCGGGAGACCTGCAGGCACTCCCGGACGAAGTCGTCGCCTGCCGGGCCGCCGAGGCGTTCGGACGCCAGCTCCTCCACGGCCGCCCGCGACAGGGTCTCTGGACTGAGCACCGTGCAGTCCGGATGGGCGGCCATCGCCGCCAGGAGCCGCTGGACCTCGGGGTTCTCGACCGGCCGGCTCGCCACCACGAGGGCGACCCGCTGGGCCGAGATCTCGGCCTGCACGTCGAGCAGCACCCGCAGAGAGGCGGCGTCCGCCCAGTGCGCGTCGTCGACCGCGAGCAGCAGCGGATCGCGCTCGGCCAGCCAGGCGATCAGCCACTGGCACCCGTAGTCGACACCCTGGGACAGGTCGGCACCCGGCGTGAACAACGGCGCGGCGAACCGGGCCGCGCCCTCCAGCGCGACGACGCCACCAGCCTCCTCGACCGCGGGTCCGAGCAGGCGCCGGAGCACCTCGAACGGCGCCGCCGACGCGAGATGTCGGGCGCGAGCACCGAGCGTGCGGACACCCTGCTCGCGCGCCTGCTCCACGGCGTACTCGACCAGGGTGCTCTTGCCGCGGCCAGCCCTGGCCTCCAGGAGCAGGGAACCTCCACGGCCCTCGGCGAGGCGCGCGAGGGCGGCGTCGATCACGGCGATCTCGGCCGTCCGCTCGTAGAGCCGCGTCGTCACGGCTTCCCCCCGTCGTACTCCCCTGATGTGGCACCCCGAGAGCACTGAGGGCCTCAGGGTATCCAGAGGCGCTCCCAAACCTCAGGGTGGCGACCCTGACGACTCGCGGGCAAGCCTCCCCCAGGCTCGACGCATGACCACCAGCAGCCCCACCACCGCTCCGATCTCGGGCCTGCTCTCACTCGTCGCCGGGGCCGTCGAGCCGGCGTTCGCCGGTGCCTCGGCCCAGACGCCCGACCTGGCCGCCGTGCTCGGTCAGCTCGCGGGGGGCTGGATGGCGCTCAAGGAGGACGGCGAGGGCTGGATGCTTCTGCAGTTCGCCCCGCACGCCGGGACGGGCACCGACGATGCGACCGAGACCGTCCCGACGGAGGTTGCCCCAGCGCGTCCGGTGCCGGCTCGACCTGACTTCGGAGCCCGCGCCCAGCGGGTGCACACTGCGCTCACCGACCGCGAGCGCGAGGTGCTGTGCCTGGTGGCCGGCGGCGCGACGAACCGTCAGGTCGCCGCTCGGTTGTTCATCTCCCCGAAGACCGCCAGCGTGCACGTCTCGCGGATCCTGACCAAGCTCGACGCCACCACCCGCACCGAGGCCGCCGCGCTGGCGCACGCGTCGGGACTGGTGGCCCCGTGGGGGGCCGTGGCTTCGTGAATGCCTCTGGCCGGGTGGCTCAGGCGACGGCGCTCTCCTCGGGCGCCACGAACTGGGCGTTGTAGAGCCGCGCGTAGGCGCCCTCGTCGACGAGCAGCGACTCGTGGGTGCCCTGCTCGACGATCGCGCCGTCCTCCATCACCAGGATCAGGTCGGCGTCGCGGATCGTGGACAGCCGATGGGCGATCACGAACGACGTCCGGTCGGTGCGCAGCGCGGCCATCGCGTGCTGCAGCAGCAGCTCGGTGCGGGTGTCGACCGACGAGGTCGCCTCGTCGAGGATCAGCAGCTCCGGATCGGACAGGAACGCCCGCGCGATCGTGATCAGCTGACGCTCGCCGGCGGACAGGTTGCTGCCGTCCTCGTCGATGTGGGTGTCGTAGCCGTCGGGCAGCGAGTGCACGAAGCGGTCGACGTACGTCGCCTGCGCGGCCTCGAGGATGTCCTCCTCGGTGGCGCCCGGGCGGCCGTAGGCGATGTTCTCGCGGATCGTCCCGGCGAAGAGCCAGGTGTCCTGGAGCACCATCCCGATCTGGTTGCGCAGGTCGGCCCGCGGCATGGCCGCGATGTCGACGCCGTCGAGCGTGATGCGGCCGCGGTCGACGGCGTAGAACCGCATCACCAGGTTGACCAGGGTGGTCTTGCCGGCGCCGGTCGGGCCGACGATGGCCACGGTGTGGCCGGGGCGGGCGACCAGGGAGAGGTCCTCGATCAGCGAGGTGTCGAGGCTGTAGGAGAACGACACGTGCTCGAAGTGCACTTCGCCGTGCCGCTCGCCCTCGGGGGCCGGCGTACCCGTGGCGTCCGCCTCCTGCTCGGGC
>JAHEXO010000094.1 GCA_023252065.1 Nocardioides sp.
GGGAGATCTCTGGGGCTGCGTGGGCAACTGGTACGCCGGGGAGTGGCGCACCGATCGGGCGCTGGGATACATCCATCGGGTGCAGCGAGAGCTGCGCAACCGCACCTGGTTGCAGTCCGACTGGAAGAGCATCGGGCCGTCCTGCTCCTCGACGTACGGATGTCCTCGTGGCAGCTAGGACGGGCGGCCTATTCGACGACGGGAGTCAATGGTCCGCACCGTTTGCATGAGAAGTCCGCGGGCCTTCCCAAGACCGGGGCCGACGCTATCGGGCCAGGTCACGTCGCGTGTCGACGTGCTGGTGAACGGCCGGTGAACGGCTCCCCCGCATGAGTGGTATTCCCCATACGCCGATCGGCGTATTTCTTCTACGACAATTGCCCGAGCTCAGGCGTGATGAGGCCACCCTTGGTCTCCGGGATTGCCTGGCTTGGGTTTACACGACCCCAGTGGACGCGTAACTTGCCGAATCCTTGGTGGACGGGGACGCAAAGGAAGTTCACAAGGGCAGGGAAGGCTCGGGACTCCCGGGTTTTGGGGGGGAACCACATGCATCGCCATGCCGGGGGCAAGGGCGCGAGTCTCGAGGATCGCAGCAGGAGCACACGTCAGAGATCCAGGTCCAGGGAGTCGGAGCCGCCGGCTCTCCAGCGCCTCAGGCACGACCTGAGGCAACCTCTGGCCGCCATCAGCTGGTCGGTCGACGCGATGAACAGCACCGACGACGTGCCGGTCCACCTGGTCAGCATCCTGGACAACATCGGGCGCCAGGCGCGCTGGATGGACCGGCTGCTCAGCGAGGTGCTGGACGAGCCCTTCGAGGTGGTCGTGGTCGACCTCGCCGACGCACTGGCCGGCTGCTGCTCGGCGCCGCCACCCGGCGCGTCGTACGACCTCACGTTCACGAACGTCGGTGCCGTGCGGGTGCTCGTGGACCCGGTCGGTCTGGAGCGGGCGGCGCGCAACCTGCTGGACAACGCGATCCGGGCGGTCGCCGGCGGCGGCCGGATCGAGGTGACGGTCAGCGCGCGCGGCTCTCGAGGTGTGCTCGAGGTCGCCGACTCGGGGCCCGGGTTCGGAGCCCTCGCCCCACGGCAGGGCCACGGACTGGTCGTGGTACGCCACTTCGTCGAGCGGTTCGGCGGCGACCTGGAGTACGGAACCTCCGCACTCGGAGGCGCGCTCGTCCGGATGAGCCTGCCTCGCGCGTCGGGGTGGTAGGCCGTGCGCATCGTCGTGTGCGACGACCACCGGCTCCTGCTGGAGTCGCTGTCTCGTTCGCTGGAGCTCAAGGGATGCACCGTCGAGGCCGCCGTGTCCACCTCCGAGGAAGCGATCGCGGCCGTCCAACGCCTCCGTCCTGAGGTCCTGCTCATCGACCTGGGGTTCCCGGAGGGCGACGGTCTCGTCGCTGCGCGTGAGGTCATGCGCCGGTTTCCCGAGACTCGCGTGGTGATCCTCACCGCCTCCGAGGACCCTGCCTGGCTGCTCGAGGCGGACAAGCTCGGCGTGGCGGGCTACGTCGGCAAGGACGAGCGGCTCGACGGGATCGTGGACGCGTTGCGCCTGGCCGCCCAGGGGCGGGGTCGCGTCGACAAGTCGCTGCTGCGCCGGCTGGGTGGTGTCGAGTCCACCGCCACCGGCCAGGGCTCGCCGCTCGACAAGCTGACCACCCAGGAGCAGGTGGTCCTCGGCTGTCTCGGAGACGGGCTCTCCACCTCGGAGATCGTCGCGCGGCTGGGGATCAGCCACACCACCGTGCGCAGCCACATCCAGGCGATCCTGGCCAAGCTGGGGGTCCACTCCCGGCTCCAGGCCGTCGCGGTGCTCCGCGACGGCGGCGTCCGGCAGCGGGCGGTCGGTCAGTGACCACGACGACGGAGCGGGTCACCGTCCCCGACCTGCGTCTCGCGCTGCTGCACCCGCAGCGGATCTGGGCGGAGACGCTCGAGTCCATGCTCGAGAGCCGGCCGGGCATCGCCGTCGCGGTCGCGCACACGACGTACCACTGGATGCGCGGAGCCGTGGCTCGTGGTGACGTCGACGTGGCACTGGTGGGGCTCGACGGCAGTGACGTCGCGCCGGAGCAGCTCGAGGAGCTGCGCCAGGCCTGGCCCGACGTGAGCCTGGTGGTGATCAGCGAGTCCACCGACCCCCACCTCATCGCCGCTGCCGTCCGGGCCGGCGTCCGAGGCTGGCTGGGGCCCTCGGCGAGCATGGAGGAGCTCGTGCGGACGCTGTACGGCGTTCGCGACGGCGAGACCTGGCTCCCACCCCGGGTGACCACCGCCGTGCTCGAGTCGCTGCTCAGTGCAGAGCAGGCGCGCACCGCCTCGCGGGGAGCGGTCTCGAAGCTCTCCGAGCGCGAGCTGGAGATCCTCGACTGCCTCGCGCAGGGCATGACCCGCGACGAGATCGGCAAGCACTTCCGGCTCTCCCCGCACACCGTGCGGACCCACATCAACCACGTGCTGCACAAGCTGGGGGTCCACTCGACCCTGGCCGCGGTGTCCCTCGCGAACAAGTCCCGCGCGCTGCGCTAGACCCGGACGGTCAACGCGCCGGCGAGCTCGGCGACCACGTCGGGCGAGGCCAGCCAGAGGGGCACCTCCGAGCCGTTGCTCAGCAGCTCGCGCAGGCGGGTGCCCGACACGGTCATCGCCACCTCGCCCGACGGGACCTCGTCACGCGGCAGGTAGCCCCGGCCGTCGACGTAGACGAGCTCGGGCAGGCAGAGCGCCTCGAGCCCCAGCTCGGCCTCGTGCGCGGACACCAGCTCCTGCGCGGCGTACTGACCGTAGAAGGGCCTCCCGCGTGAGTCGTTGCCCGGCGCTGCTTGGTCGCGTCCCACCACGAAGTGGGTCGCCCCGAAGGTCCGCCTGACCACGGCATGCCAGAGCGCCTCGCGCGGCCCGGCCATCCGCATGGCCAGCGACAGCAGCGCGAGCATCGACCGCTCGGGCGGCAGCGACCGCATCACGGCCTGGTAGGACCGAGCGCGGACCGCAGCCGGGATGTCGCCCGGGCGGGTCGGGCCGACCACGGGATGGAGGAGCACGGCCGCCTCGGCGTCCTCGAGCGCGCGCATCACCAGGGCGCAGTGCGCTCCGTGCATCGGGTTGCGGGTGTTGAAGGCGACGACCTTGTTCCACCCCCGGCGTTCGATCTCGCTCCGGACCTCGTCGGGTGTCCGGACGAGGGGCGGCAGGTCGGGATGCTCGACATCGCGCAGCAGGTCGAGCCTCCCGGTGACGTACCAGGGGTGCGTGGCCGACTGCAGGTAGGCGACCGACGGGTGGGCCGGGTCGGTCGTGCCGAGGACGGCCTCCGCCTCCGCGAGGTGGTCGGGTCGCCAGGACTCGGTGATCGACAGGACGGCGAGCTCGTGCTCCTCGGCGTCGAGCAGCAGCAGGGTGCCGGTCCGGGTCGCCGCGCGGAGCGTCTCCTCGGGGATGTCGAGGGTGACGGGGACCGGCCAGAGCGAGCCGCTCTGCAGCCGCATGCGGTCACACACCGACTCGTAGTCGGCCTGGCCCAGAAAGGTGTCCAGCGGCGCGAAGGCTCCCGACGCGATCAGCTCGAGGTCGCACAGCTGTCGGGGGGTGAGCACCCACGAGGCCGGCCGGCTAGGCGACTGCATGCGCGTCAGCCCGGGTGAACCAGCGGTAGATCTTCTCCGCGCGCGACCTCGCGGCGGCCAGCCTCGGCTCGGACCAGGCGGCCTCGAGCGCGTCCTTGGCGCGGTCGCGTTCGGCGGACGGCATCCAGGTGCGGTCCCCGGACGCCGCCGGAGGCAGGGAGAGCACGTGGGTCTTGACGTCGTCCAGGGTGACCTCGCCGGACTCGAAGCCGAGCAGGACCGGTGAGAGCGAGTCGCGCTGTCCGACCAGCCGCCGGCACCAGGCGAGCTGCTCCTCGCTGCCGTCGAGCACGCCGTACGACGTGCCGTACTTCGCGTTCGCCCGGGCCACGACGGCGCCGAAGTCGTGGGTCACCTCGTCGAAGTCGGCCACCACGAAGGCGTCGCGACACCCGACCAGCGACTCGTGGAACCGGCTGTACGCCCAGACCGCGTCCAGGAGGTCGACGCCCGGCTCCCGGACCACCTGCGACAGCACGGCCCCACGCGGCTCGCGGATCACCATGATGGTCGGCAGCCCACGCCGCGCCGCCGCCATCAGCTGGGCGGGGGCGTGCAGGTGGTGGGCCATCCGCACCGGCTCCGGCTGGGCGACCTGGAACGCGTAGACCGCGTAGGTGCTGGCCGACCGCGTGTAGCCGTCGATCACGACCTCGGTGTCGTCGTCGAGGACCCGAGGACTCGGCCCCGGGTACTTGTGGCGCGCGAAGGGCAGGTAGACCCGGGGGTGCTCCGTCGCCATCGTGCGCAGCCGGAGGCGGGCCCGCCGGGTGCGGCTCCGCTCCCCGGCGACGCCGCCCCCCTGCCAGAGAAGCAGCGCCTGCTCGACCGTGCTCATCGGGCTCCCGTCAGTCGACGTCGGTGCCCTCGGGCAGGGCATTGACCGAGATCCGCCCGTCCCGCACCGTGATGCTCGTCAGCGAGCCACGACCCACCGGGATCCGCCAGCTCTCGCCGCTCCCACCGGTGAGGCCGAGGACGAGCAGCCGGATCATCACCGCGTGGGTGACGCCGACGACGATCTCGCCGGCGTGGCGCTCCCCGATCAGCTCGACGGCCTGGGTGATCCGGGCCTGGGCGTCCATGAGCCGCTCGCCGGCAGGACAGACCGCGACCTCCGGGGACGAGCGATACGACGCGAACGCACGTGGGTCGTGCTGCTCGGCCTCCTGGGCGGTCAGCCCCTCCCACACCCCGTAGTCCACGTTGTTGAGCCCGTGCAGGATGCGCAGGTCGGGCACGCGTGCCTCGTAGGCGATGATCTGCGCGGTGGCGACGGTGCGCCGCAGTGGCCCGGTGTAGACGGCCGTCAGGCCACACGGCGACAGCACCCGCGCGGCGTCGACGGCGTCCTGGTAGCCCTGCGCGTCGAGCGGTACGTCGCGACGTCCGCGGTAGCGGTTCTGCACGTTGAGCGTGGTGGTGCCGTGCCTGACCAGGAACAGCTGACAGGTGCCCTGGATGGGGCGCACCACAGCTCGCAGTCGTTCGACGTCGAGCTCGGTCTTCTCCGCGAGGGTCATCGATCCGCGTCCTTCCGTGCCATCCGTGAAGTCATGCCGTCGGTGAAGCAGAGGCCGTCCAGCCGGAGCGTCTTGGGGGAAACCGGGAGGCCCCGGCTGGGCGGGCTGGCGACCAGTACAAGGCTCGGCAGCCTCGGTGCGCGTGGTCCAAAGTGCGTATGCGCAGTCATCATTTCTTCACTCGTGAGCGCGCCGCGCGCATGCCCATACTCGAGGCAGCGCCACGGTGACCCGAGGCGTCAGGACCCGAGCACCGGCTGCTCGGGCCGGTCAGGGGGCTGCATGACGCTGGCGGCTGACGACGTCGTCCGTCTCCTGATGGCGCTGGGGCTGCTCGTCATCGTGGCCCATGCGGTCGGCCACGTCTTCGTGCTCCTGAAGCAGCCGCGCGTGATCGGGGAGATCGTGGGGGGCCTGCTCCTGGGCCCCACCGTGCTCGGTCTCGTGCTGCCCTCCTGGCACGCGGCGCTGTTCCCGGAGGCGGGCGCCGGCGCGGCCGTGCTGGGCTGGTCCTACCAGCTCGGTCTCATGCTGCTGATGTTCTGCTCCGGTGCCGAGATGCGCACGATGCTCCGGCCCGGGGAGGGACGCGTCGTCGGTCTGGTGACCGTCATGGGCGTGACCGTGCCGTTCATCGCCGGCCTCGTCCTCTTCGTGACCATCGACCCCGGGGGTCTCGCCGGTCCGGCCCACAACCAGACCGCCCTGACCCTGGTCTTCGGTCTCGCGGTCGCCGTCACGAGCATCCCGGTGATCTCCCGGATCATGGTCGACCTCGGCATCATCGACTCGTCGTTCGCGCGTGTGGTGCTCGGGGTCGCCGTGCTCGAGGACCTGGTGGTCTACGTCGTGCTGGCGGTCGCCCTGGGCATGGTCGCCGCCCCCGGCGCCGCGACGTTCGGCCTGCCGGCCCTGCTCGGCCTGGCGCCCGACAGCGGCATGGGGATGGCCGCCCACACGGTGACCACCCTGGCCTTCCTGGCGGCGATGGCGTTCGGCGGCCCTGCTCTCTTCCGCCGGCTGCGTGGGTCGCGGTGGAACCTGGTCGCCACCAGCAGCCCGATCGCCTTCCACCTCGTCTTCCTCTTCGGCGGCACGATCGCCAGCCTCTGGCTGGGCATCACGCCGATCTTCGGTGCCTTCCTGGCCGGCATGGCCACCAGCGCCGCGACCGATGCCGCCTCCGTCCAGGCCCGCGAGTCGATCAAGGCGTTCTCGTTCGCCTACTTCGTGCCCGTCTACTTCGCCATCGTCGGCGCCCAGCTCGACCTGCTGCACAGCTTCCAGCCCTTGTTCTTCTGCTGGTTCCTGGTCTTCGCCTGCGCCGTGAAGAGCGCGAGTGCCTACGCCGGGGCCCGGCTGGCCGGAGAGCCACGGCGCAGCTCCCGCTACATCGCGCTCGCGACGAACGCGCGAGGCGGCCCGGGGATCGTGCTGGCGTCGGTCGCCTTCGACGCCGGCATCGTCAGCGACGACTTCTACACCTCACTGGTGCTGCTGGCCATCGTGACCTCGATGCTCACCGGGAGCTGGCTGGGGCGGGTCGTCCGGTCCGGCGGGACGCTGCGCGAGGAGAGCGTCGTCGCGGTGCGACGCGGACGAGCGGCCACCGGCTCGGCTCCCCGCTGACTCCCCGCTGACTCCCCGCTGACTCAGCGCCCCGTGCATTCGGCGTACGACATCCGCGCATCTTTGGTGGAGGCGCCGGGCCGCGGATCACCGTGAAGTGGGACAGGGGGCTGGTCTGCCCTGCGAAAGGGGTTCCAGGTGCACAGAGCACAGCACAAGGCAACGAGCGGGACGAGCGCGACCGAGGGGCTGCGGATCGGGATCGCAGGCATCGGCTACTGGGGATCCAAGCACGTGCGGACGATGCGGTCCCTCGACTCGGTGAGCCAGGTGTCGGTCATCGACCCGAGCGAGGAGCGCGTCGCCAAGCTGCGCCACTCCTTCCCGGAGGTGGACAGCTATCCCGACCTCGAGTCGGCGCTTCCCGAGATCGACGCGGTCGTGATCGCGACGCCTCCCAGCACACACGCGCCGTTGGCGTGTGCCGCCATGGAGGCCGGCGTCCACGTCCTGGTCGAGAAGCCGTTCGCCTCCAACCTCGAGGACGCCCACCGCATGGTGGAGATGTCGCGCGAGCGAGGTGTGGTCCTGATGGTGGGGCACACGTTCGAGTACCACTCGGCCGTGTGGGCCCTGCGCGAGATGATCACCCGGGGCGACCTCGGTGACCTGTACTACCTGGACACCTCGCGCCTCAACCTCGGTCTCTACCAGCACGACGTGAACGTGCTGTTCGACCTTGCGCCCCACGACATCT
>JAHEXO010000095.1 GCA_023252065.1 Nocardioides sp.
CCACCTCACCGAAACCGGAGTGGGTCGCGAACTCCAGGGACCCGGGGTCCTCGACCATGCCGCGCAGCTCAGGCAGCCCGAGAGCGGAGACATGCTCGGCGAGCGCGCGGAGCACGGCCGTGCCGACGCCACGGCGGCGGTACTCGGGAAGCACCCGCGGGGCCGCGAAGCCACCCCCGGTGCTGTCGGAGCGAGCAGCCATGCCCGAGCCGACGACCACGCCGTCGAGCAGCGCCAGCAGCATCAGCCGGTCGGGTGAGTCCTGCGCCCGCAGCTCGGCGACGGTGTCACACCGCTCCCCCGGCACGACGGCGATGCGGACCGCCCGCCAGGCCTCATAGTCGTCGTCGGTGACACAGACCGACAGATCCATGAAGAGCGAACCTACTCGCCTCGCCGGTCGGCCTCATCCGTTCTTGGGCGGCGGTCCCAGCCGGGGTCCTCCTGGCGCTTGCGCAGCAGCCAGACGGTGCCGATGGTCCACGACGCGACGACTCCGCCGAGAGCGGCGTAGGCCCCCACGAACGCCGCGAGCAGCAGGAACGCCGGGACGGTCGCGAGGGCGCCGGCGACCAGGTAGGAGGCGGTGCGCGAGCCCGGGGCGGCCGAGGGGTGGGGTGTGGTCACGCGCGGACTCTAGAGCCTGCGGGGGCGCCTGAGGCACTTCGGCGGTGAGAGAGGCTCAGCCATCGCGGACGCGGGAGATGTAGCGCCGGTACTGCCGCGCCCCGACGGTGCGCAGGACCAGCCGGATCGGCGCGGGCACCTGGGCCAGCATCTCGCACGCTCGTTCGGGTCGGCGTCCTCGAGGATCGCCCGAACATGATCGGCAGCTGGTCGCGTGACATCGAGCCGCGACCGTGCTCGCCGAGCATGGCCCACTCGGCGACGGAGAGGTGCTCCTCGGCCAGGGGCAGGATGTCGCGCTCCTCCTGGTCGAGGTGCTCGAACAGGGCCTCGTCGTGGCCGTTCCCCCGTGCAGTCGAATGACGTGTGCGGGCAGCAGCCTGCCGTGATCGGGCGCGAACGGCATGACCATTGCTGGTCAGGTGACGGCGTGGGTCAGGACAGCTTCTCCAGGATCAGCTCGCGCACGCGGTTGGCGTCGGCCTGCCCGCGCATCTCCTTCATCACCGCGCCGATCAGCGCCCCGGCTGCCGCGACCTTGCCGTCGCGGATCTTGTCGGCGACGTCGGGGTTCTCGGCGATGGCGTGGTCGACCGCAGCGCCCAGCGCACCGTCGTCGGAGACGATGGCGAGCCCACGCGCCGCGACGATCTCGTCGGGGCCGCCCTCGCCGGCGAGCAGACCGTCGAAGACCTGGCGGGCCAGCTTGTCGTTGAGGGTGCCGTCGTCGACCAGGGCCTGGACGCGCGCAACCTGGGCGGGCGTGACGCCGAGCGACGCCAGGTCGGTCTCGGCCTCGTTGGCGCGACGGGCCAGCTCACCGAGCCACCACTTGCGCGCTGCCGGCGGCGTGGCTCCTGCGGCGATGGTCTCCTCGACCAGCGCCAGGGCTCCCGCGCCGACGGTGTCGCGCATCTCGAGGTCGGAGAAGCCCCAGGCCTCCTGGAGCCGCGCCCGCTTCTCGTGCGGCGGCTCCGGCAGCGTCGTCCTCAGCTCGGCCACCCACCCCCGGCTCGGCGCCATCGGCACCAGATCGGGCTCGGGGAAGTAGCGGTAGTCCTCCGCGTCGGACTTCTCCCGCCCACTGGTGGTGATGCCGGTGTCCTCGTGCCAGTGCCGGGTCTCCTGGAGGATCGTGTGCCCCTCGGCCAGGACCGCGGCATGGCGCTGCATCTCGTAGCGCGCAGCCCGCTCGACCGAGCGCAGGGAGTTGACGTTCTTGGTCTCCGTGCGGGTGCCGAGGGTGCCGGAGCCCTTGGGCGAAAGGGAGAGGTTGACGTCGCAGCGCAGCGACCCCTGCTCCATGCGTACGTCGCTCACGCCGAGGCCGAGGAGCAGGTCACGGAGCTGCGCGACGTAGGCCCGCGCGACCTCGGGTGCCTTCGCACCTGTGCCGAGAACCGGCTTGGTGACGATCTCGATCAGCGGGATGCCGGCGCGGTTGTAGTCGACCAGGGAGTAGTCGGCGCCGTGGATCCGGCCGGTGCTTCCGCCGACGTGCAGCGACTTGCCGGTGTCCTCCTCCATGTGGGCACGCTCGATCCCGACGCGGTAGGTCTCGCCGTCGACCTCGACGTCCATGTAGCCCTCGAACGCGATCGGCTCGTCGTACTGGGAGGTCTGGAAGTTCTTCGGCATGTCCGGGTAGAAGTAGTTCTTCCGGGCGAACCGGCACCACTCCGCGATCTCGCAGTTGAGGGCCAGCCCGATCCGGATCGCCGACTCCACCGCCTTGCCGTTGACCACCGGCATCGAGCCGGGCAGGCCCAGGCAGGTCGGGCAGGTCTGGGTGTTGGGCTCGGCGCCGAACTCGGTCGGGCAGCCGCAGAACATCTTGGTCGCGGTGTTGAGCTCGACGTGCACCTCGAGTCCCAGCGCGGGGTCGAACCGGGCCAGCACCTCGTCGTAGGAGAGCAGGGGGTCGGTCATCGCTGGCCTCCTTGGTTTCGAGACGGGCGCTGAGCGCCCTCCTCAACCGGCGGAAGTGGGGGGGCCTGGTCGAGGAGGCGGCCGCCCCACTCGCGCACGAGGAGCGCCTCCAGGGCGGCGCCGACGCGGTAGACGCGGTCGTCGGCCAGTGCCGGTGCGAGGATCTGGACCCCTGCCGGCAGCCCGTCCTCGTCGGCGAGGCCGCTGGGCACCGAGATGCCGGGGACGCCGGCGAGGTTGGCCGGGATCGTGGCCAGGTCGTTGAGATACATCGCGAGCGGGTCGTCGACCTTCTCGCCGAGCTTGAACGCCGTCGTCGGCGCCGTCGGGCTGACCAGGACGTCGGCCTGCTCGAAGGCGGCGGCGAAGTCGCGGGTGATCAGCGTACGGACCTTCTGTGCCTGGCCGTAGTAGGCGTCGTAGTAGCCGCTGGACAGGGCGTAGGTGCCCAGGATGATACGGCGCTTGACCTCGTCGCCGAAGCCGGCGTCACGGGTGGCCCGCATGACGTCCTCGGCGCTGGGGGAGCCGTCCGGCGTCACCCGCAGGCCGTAGCGCATGGCGTCGAAGCGGGCCAGGTTGGACGACGCCTCGGCCGGGAGAATCAGGTAGTAGGTCGCCAGCGCGTGCACGAAGTGCGGGCACGACACCTCCACCACCTCGGCGCCGGCCCGGGTCATCAGGTCCACGGACTCGTGGAAGCGAGCGAGCACGCCTGCCTGGTAACCCTCGCCGCCGAGCTCCTTGACGACGCCGATCCGGACGCCAGTCAGGTCACCCCGCGCGCCCAGCGCAGCGGCGCCGACGACGTCGGGCATCGGCTGGGCGATCGAGGTGGAGTCGAGCGGGTCGTGGCCGCCGACGAGCGCGTGGAGCAGCGCGGCGTCGAGGACGGTGCGGGTGACCGGCCCGACCTGGTCGAGGGAGTTGGCCAGCGCCACGAGGCCGTAGCGCGAGACCCCGCCGTACGTCGGCTTCACGCCGACCGTGCCGGTGACCGCGCCGGGCTGGCGGATCGAGCCGCCGGTGTCGGTGCCGAGCGCCAGCGGTGCCTCGTACGCCGCGATCGCGGCCGCGCTGCCGCCCCCGGAGCCGCCCGGGATCCGGTCGAGGTCCCAGGGGTTGTGGGTCGGGCCGTAGGCGCTGTGCTCGGTGGAGGAGCCCATCGCGAACTCGTCCATGTTGGTCTTGCCCAGGATCGGCAGGCCGTAGCCACGGAGCCGCGCGACGACCGTGGCGTCGTACGGCGGCACCCAGCCCTCCAGGATCCGCGAGCCGCACGTGGTGGGCAGGCCACGTGTCGCGAGGACGTCCTTGACCGCGATCGGGATGCCGTCGAGGGTGCTCCAGGTCTCGCCGGCGTCGCGGCGCCGGTCGGACTCCTCAGCGGCCCGCAGCGCTCCCTCGGCGTCGACGTGGAGGAAGGCGTGCACGGCGCCGTCGACCTCTGCGATCCGGTCGAGGTGGGCCTGGGTCAGCGCGACGCTGGTGGTCTCGCCGGCCGCAAGGGCGTCGGCGAGCTCGGCGGCGGTGCGGGTCTCCACGGGCGTGCTCACTGCTCGTCCCCGAGGATCCGTGGCACCCGGAAGCGCTGTTCCTCGACCGCGGGGGCACCGCTGAGGGCCTCCTCGGGCGTGAGGCAGTCGGTGACGACGTCTTCGCGGAAGACGTTGGTCAGCGGCAGCGCGTGCGACGTCGGCGGGATGTCGTCGCCGGACACGCTGCTGATCGACGCGACGGACTCCAGGATCACGTTCAGCTGGGGCGCCAGGTGGTCGAGCTCGGCGTCCGACATGTCGATCCGGGCCAGGTCGGCCAGGTGGGCCAGCTCGTCCCTGCTGAGCGCGGGGCTCGTGGCAGGTTCGCCGCTGTGCTCGGGGGTCTCGGGCATGAGGGTCATCCTAGGGAGGCCGCCGGATCCGCCGACGACGCGGGCCGACGCGGCACGGGCCGGGGCAGGACCTCGGGCCCAGGGACAACAGGGTCGAAGATTTGTCCGATTTGTGGCGTCACAGAATGCAGAAAGCCCCCTCACCCATGGTCCCGCCGGGCTAGCGTGATGAGCCGAACACCCCTAGCCACCCCCCAGGCTGACCATGAACACCGCTCTCCACACGGTCCAAGAGACCCAGATCGACGGCGTCCTGTGCTTCTTCGTGGACATGGGCCGTCCGGTCTCCTCTGCCCATCTGCTGTTCCGCACCGGCGTCGCCGACGAGCCGCTGGCCGAGACCGGCTGGCTGCACCTGCTCGAGCACCTCGCGCTGCTCGACCGCGAGACGCTGACCCGCCCGATCCACGGCACGGTCTCGATGCTGCTCACCCGGTTCGACGCCTACGGCACGCCCGAGGCGGTCGTCGAGCGGGTCCGCGACCTCTCGCAGTGGATGGCCGAGCCCGACCTCCGGCTCCTCGCCCGGGAGCGCGGAGTGCTCCAGGCCGATGCCCAGGTGCGCAGCGACCCGCTGGTCCGCTCGCTGCCGTGGCGCTACGGCGCGCAAGGACCCGGCGTCGCCGGGTTCATGGAGGCCGGCGCGGTCCGCGCGACTCCCGAGCTTCTCACCGAACGCGCCCACCGGGTCTTCAACCAGGCCAACGCGATCCTGGTCCTCGACGGTCCGCCCCCGGCCGACCTGGCGCTCCCGCTGCCGGCCGGCGAGTACCACGCGCCGCTGGCCGCCGAGCCGCTCCCCCGCCCGCTCCCGGCCAGCTATGTCGACGACGCGGGGCTGACCCTGAGCGGCGTCGTACGCCGGACCCACGTGGCGACCTTCTTGCCCGGCATCCTCGAGCGCGCCATCCACGACGGCCTGCGCCAGCGCACCGGCGGTGCTTACGCCCCGTGGTCGTCGATGGTCGAGGTGGACGACCAGTACGCCGTGGTCGCAGGCGGGTCCGACGTGGTCCCCGAGACCCGAGCGACCGCCGGAGCCGCCGGCGTCGACGTGCTGGCCACGCTGGTCGCGGACGGCGTCCCGCGGGCCTGGCTCCAGGAGGCGATCGACCAGCGACTGACCTGGCTCCGGGCGTCCGAGGCGCCGTTCCAGGTCGCCCGCGAGGCGGCTTACGCCGCCCTGAGCGCCCGGGTGCCGCAGTCGCTGGAGGAGCTGGTCGACGAGCTACGCGAGACCGACCCGGAGGAGATCGACCTCGCCGTCCGCGAGCTCCACACGAGCCTGCTGGTGGGACTCCCTGACGGCGCGGCGGTCGACCCGTCCACCCCTCCCATCACCTTCCCCGAGGTCGAGCCGACCACCGGCGGCAAGCGCCACCGGCACGTCAACTGGCCGGCCGACGCCGCGACGTTCGCCGTCGAGGGCGGCACCATCGAGGAGGGCACGCCGCTCGCGGCCCACCGCGTCGCCGTGCCCGACGTGGTCGCCATGTTCACCTGGCGCGACGGCACCCGCGAGATCGTCGGCCGCGACGGGTCGCGGCTCGAGATGGACCCCCACCAGTGGTACGGCGCGGACGAGCTCATCCACGACCTCGACGAGGCGGTGCCGGCCGACCTCCACCTGCCGATGCCCGACCGCGACGTGACGTTCCACCGGATGGGCGTGCCGCAGCGGGGTGCCAAGGCGTTCGTGCGCTGGGCCAACACCAAGCCCGGCCTGATCACCATGATCGCCGTCGCCGGTGTGCTGGCGCTGTGGTCGCTGGTCAAGGCCACCCCCTTGGTGGCCGGCGTCTTCGTGGCGCTCGCGCTGGTGCTGGGCGCCCAGCTCTATCGGATCGAGGGTGCCTGGCCCGCGGCCGACGAGCCCGACGTCGAGACGTCGTAGCACTCCCGTGCCACTGACCACCCTCGGTGACGGACGCACCCTGCAGTGGTCCGAGGGCGGCGACCCCGACGGCCACCCGGTCGTGTTCTGCCACGGCACCCCCGACACCCGTCGCGCGTCGTGGAGCGGTCATGACGCGGCGGCCCGGGCCGGGGTCCGGCTGGTCGCGGCGAACCGCCCCGGGTACGGCGCCTCGACGCCCGCCCCGCCGTCCTACCAGCGACCTGCCGATGACCTCGTCGCCCTGGCCGACTCGCTCGATATCGAGAGGTTCGCGCTGCTCGGGATGTCGGTGGGTGGCACCTTCGCCCTCGCCACCGCGGCCCGCCATCCCGATCGGGTGCGCGCCGTCGCGACCGTGGGCTGCCCCGGACCGGTCACGTCGATGGACCCGCCCTACCCCCGGGACGACCTCGACGACGAGGGGCGGGCGTTCTTCGACGACCTCGCTGCCGGCACCACCGACGTCAACGTGGAGCGGGTCCGTCCCGGGTTCGCCGACTTCCGAAGCCTGATCGACCCCGACGACCCCGACGACGACGCCCTGGCGCAGCGGTGGGTCGAGTCGCTGCCGACGGAGGACCGCGTGCTGGTCGAGTCGGCGCCCCCCTCGGAGCGGGCAGCCGCCGCGCGCGAGGCGATCGGGGTACCGGACGGCTACCTGGCCGACGCCGCCCTGGTCTTCGCCCCGTGGCCCTTCGACCTCGCCGACGTCCGGTGCCCCGTCACCCTCTGGTACGGCGAGCGCGACCGCCAGGCTCCCCCGCGCCACGGGACCTGGCTCGCCGGCCACCTGCCGTCGGCCGAGCTGCGGATCCTCGCCGGTCTCGGCCACCTCGAGTCACTCGTGCGGAGCTGGCCGGAGGTGCTCGCCAGGCTGGCCTGAGCCCGGTCGTGTGCAAGCGCACGACCGGCTCGCTGCGGTCCGGCCCCCCGGCTACGCCGGGTCGCCGGGTCCTCGCTCGGGTCCTCGCTCGAGCAGCGCCTTGAAGCCGGCTTCGTCGAGGATCGTCAGGCCGAGCTGCTCGGCCTTCTCGGCCTTGGAGCCGGCGTTGTCGCCGACGACGACGTAGTCGGTGTGCTTCGAGACCGAGC
>JAHEXO010000096.1 GCA_023252065.1 Nocardioides sp.
GGCCTGGCCGGTCTGGCGACGGCGTACTTCACCGCAGCGCTGCTGGGCCTGCGCGGCAACCCGGTGACCGACGTGGCCGAGCTCGTGATCCGGCTGACTCCCGGCCAGGTGGCCGAGCAGCTGATCCAAGTCGTCGGCCGCAAGGACAAGCCACTCCTCGTGACCGGCGTCCTGGTCGTCGTGATGCTCCTGTTCATGGTCTTCGGGCTGCTGGCACGGCGGTCGCCGGGCGCCGGCGTGACCGGGTTCGTCGTGCTCGGCGTGGTCGGGCTCGTCGCCAACCAGTCGCAGTACCAGGCCCCGGCGTCGGGGATCCTGCCGATCCTGGTCGGCGTGCTCACCTGGCTGGCGGTGCTGGCGCTGCTGACCGCACGGTTGCGGGAGCGTCCCTTCAGCGACACCGACCCGCACCGGCGGTTCCTGCTGGCCGCCGCGGGCGTGGGAGCCGGCAGCGTGGTGCTCGCCCTGGTCGGGTGGAAGGCCGGCGGCCACCGTCGCGCCGTCGCGACCGCGCGGGACAACCTGGGGCTGACGGGCGTTACGAACCCCGGCCCGCCGCCCGGTACGTCGGTCGGGCTCGACGGGATCGAGGAATGGCAGACCCCGGCCGACCGGTTCTACCGGATCGACACCTCACTCAGCCCGCCCGCGATCGCGCCCGCAGACTGGTCGCTGCGCATCCACGGCATGGTCGACCGCCCGATGACGGTCACCTTCGCCGACCTGCTCGCGCGGTCCCGGACCCAGCTCTGGCTCACCCTCAACTGCGTCTCCAACCCGGTCGGCGGCGACCTGATCAGCAACGCCTGGTGGAGCGGGGTGCTCCTCAAGGACCTGCTCGCCGAGGCCGGCGTGCAGTCGGGCGCCGACGCCGTCAAGCAGACCTCCGACGACGGGTGGACCTGCGGCACCCCGCTGTCGGCGCTCACCGACGACCGGCAGGCGATCCTGGCGTTCGCGATGAACGGCCGGCCCCTTCCGATCGAGCACGGCTTCCCGGTGCGCACACTCGTGCCGGGTCTCTACGGCTACGTGTCGGCGTGCAAGTGGGTCACCGACATGGAGGTGACGACGTTCGACTCGTTCACGGCGTACTGGACCGAGCGCGGCTGGTCGGCGCAGGGCCCGGTCAAGCTCGCCTCCCGGATCGACGTCCCGCACGACGGAGCCCACGTGTCGACCGGGTCGGTGAAGGTCGGCGGCCTGGCCTGGCAGCAGCACACGGGGATCAAGGCCGTCGAGGTGCAGCTCGACGGCGGCGCCTGGCAGCAGGCCACGCTGGCGCCGAAGACGCTGACCGACTCCTGGGTCCAGTGGCAGGCCACCCTGGACGTCCCCTCCGGCGACCACCGGGTGCGGGTCCGCGCGGTCAACGACGACGGTGAGGTGCAGACCCCGGTCCGCGCCGACCCCGCGCCCAACGGCTCCTCCGGCTGGCACACCATCTCGATCAGCGCGGGGTGATCACCAGGCGCCACGGCCTCCCGCTGGGAGCGGCTGGTCGTCGCGGTGGATCACGTAGACCGTGCCCCCACTGCCGCGGAGCCAGGCGCGCTCGAGGTCGTCGCGGCGATACCTACGACGCACGCTGCGCTCGGTGGGGGCGGCCGGGTCGTTGGCGACGACGTCGCCCTCTGCCGTGAAGCCGCGGATCACCAGGAGGTGGCCGTCGGTGGCCTGGGTGGGTGCGCCCCGCAGCGCGCCGGCCGGATAGGCGACGCTGGCCACCACGGGGATGCCGGCGTCGACGAACCGCTCGGCGTCGCGCAGGTCGCGCAGGCGGGTCACGAAGGCGTGGCCGGCGAGCCCGGCGGCCCAGGCGGTGTTGAAGCTCCAGTTGCCGGTGCCGTCGTACGCCGGGTCGAAGACGGCGTCGGCCGCGCTCGGGATGTCGGTGGTCGGTGGCAGCGTGCCGGCATGCGCCAGCACCATCGCGACCGACGTGGGCGAGCACCACCCGCGACCCCCGACCTCCTGCCAGGTCAGCTGGCTCAGCCGCGTCACGTCGAGCACGCGCTCGGTCCGGCGTAGCGGGGGCGAGGTGTCGGTCCGCACCTCTCCCGCCGAGACGACGGCGCCGATGCGGTCGAGCTCGCAGGCCCCGTGCAGGCGCAACCGCAGGCGATAGGCGTCGAGCCTCTCGCGCGGGCGCCAGACGTCGGTGTCGACCTCCGGGTCGCCGGTGGCGCTGGCCCGGTGGGTGGCCCGGCGTCCCGACGCCCAGGTGCCGAGACCGTGCCAGGTCGGGCTGCCGCGTCCTTGTGCGGCCACCTCCATCCAGCTGCCGCGCGGGGTCGTCGCCTCCCACGAGGCGACCAGGTCGGCGAACGCGAAGCCCGGCTCGCACCACGGTGAGGTCCAGGTCCTCATCTGCGCGTCCTGCCGGCGGAGCGTGCCGTCGGCGCGCGACCACGCGTCGTACCGGATGCGGCGAGACATGACCCGACGATAGGGGAGCCGGACTGCCGCCCCTCTAGCATTGGCGGGTGACTCTCCGGCTCCACGACACCGCGACGCGCGAGGTGCGCGACTTCGTCCCCCTCGAGGAGGGCAAGGCGGGTATCTACGTCTGTGGGCTGACCGTGCAGAGCGAGCCCCACGTCGGCCACGTGCGCTCGGCGGTGAACTTCGACGTGCTCCGTCGCTGGCTGGTCGCGTCGGGCTACGAGGTCACGTTCATCCGCAACGTCACCGACATCGACGACAAGATCCTGGCCAAGGGCGAGGCGCAGGGCCGGCCGTGGTTCGAGATCGCCTACCTGATGGGCCGCGAGCTCGACAGGGCGCTCGACGCGATCAACGTGCTGCCGCCGACCTACGAGCCCGCTGCGACCGGGCACGTCCCCGAGATCCTCGAGCTGATCGGGCACCTCGTGGCGCGCGGTCACGCCTACGCCGCCGAGGACGGGTCGGGCGACGTCTACTTCGACGTGCGCTCCTGGCCGTCGTACGGCGAGCTGACCCGGCAGAAGATCGACGACATGGAGGCGGCCGAGGACGCCGACCCCCGCGGGAAGCGGGACCCCCGCGACTTCGCACTGTGGAAGGGCTGGAAGAAGGCCCTCGAGCCCGAGACGGCAGCGTGGCCGTCGCCCTACGGGCCGGGCCGGCCGGGCTGGCACATCGAGTGCTCCGCCATGGCCGCGAGGTATCTCGGTCCGGCCTTCGACATCCACGGCGGGGGGGTCGATCTCCGCTTCCCCCACCACGAGAACGAGCTGGCCCAGTCGCGCGCGGCCGGCCAGGCGTTCGCGTCGTACTGGCTGCACAACGCGTGGATCACCACGGCCGGCGAGAAGATGTCGAAGTCGCTGGGCAACTCGATGCTGATCCCGTCGGTGCTCGAGCGGGTGCGCGGCATCGAGCTGCGCTATTACATGGTCGCGGCGCACTACCGCTCGCACGTGGAGTTCTCCTTCGAGGCGCTCGACGAGGCCGCCAAGGCCTTCCGCCGGATCGAGGCGTTCCTCGACCGGGCCGAGAGCGCGGTCGGTGAGGTGCCGACGGACGGCATGTTGTGCGCGGACTTCATCAATGCCCTGGACGACGACCTCGGGACTCCGGCCGCCATCGCCGCGATCCACGAGGTCGTGACCGAGGGCAACAAGCACCTCGCGGGAGGCGACGCCACGGCGCTGCGCGGCAGCCTGGCTTCGGTGCTGGCCATGCTCTGGGTGCTCGGCCTCGATCCGCACGATTCCGCCTGGCCCTCCGCCGGAGCCTCCGACGACGCCCGCCTCACCTCGGCCGTCGACGCGCTGGTCGCCGGCCTGCTCGAGGAGCGGGCCGCGGCGCGAGCCGGCCAGGACTGGGGCCGCGCCGATGCGATCCGCGACCGGATCGCGGCCGCCGGCATCGCCGTCGAGGACACCCCTGACGGACCGAAGTGGTCCCTGGCGGAGCCGGCAGAGGGCGGTGCCTGATGCCGGGCAACAGCCAGCGCAAGGGCGCGATCCGCAAGACGTCGAAGAAGCCGACTGCGGGGTCCGGTGGCCGCGTGCGGCGCGGGCTCGAGGGCAGGGGCCCGACGCCCAAGGCGGCCGACCGGCCCAACCACAAGGCGCACAAGGCCAAGACGCGCTCCGAGCGCGACGCGTCGCGTCGTCCCAAGCGGCGAGCCGGAGGTGGCGACGACGAGTGGGTGGCCGGGCGCAACTCGGTGGTCGAGGCGCTGCGCGCCGGCGTACCGGTGACCGGGCTCTACGTCGCGGAGGGCGCGGAGCGCGACGGGCGGCTGCGTGAGGCGTTCAAGATCGCGGCCGACCGCGGCATCTCCTTGCTGGAGGTGACCAAGACCGAGCTCGATCGGCGTACCGACGGGGCCGTCCACCAGGGCCTCGCCGCCCGGATCCCACCCTATGAGTACGCGCATCCGCGCGACCTGCTCGACGCCGCGGCAGCGGCCGGCGAGGCTCCGCTGATCGTGGCGCTCGACTCGGTGACCGACCCACGCAACCTCGGCGCGGTGGTGCGCTCGGCCGCCGGCTTCGGCGCCCACGGCGTCGTCGTCCCCGAACGACGTGCCGCCCGGATGACGCCGGCCGCCTGGAAGACCTCCGCCGGCGCGGCCGCACGGATCCCGGTCGCCCAGGCGACCAACCTGGTCCGCACCCTCAAGGACTACCAGGAGGCGGGCTGCCAGGTGCTCGGTCTGGCCGCGTCCGGCGACCTGACCCTGCCCGACCTGCTCGCCGACCGCGACCTGGTCACCGGGCCGCTGGTGGTCGTGGTCGGCTCGGAGGGCGACGGCATCGGCCGCCTCGTCGGCGAGACCTGCGACCGGCTGCTCTCGATCCCGATGTCGTCGTCGCTGGAGTCCCTCAACGCCGGCGTGGCCGCCTCCATCGCCCTCTACGCGATCGCCCAGTCCCGCTGACCTGGCACTTGTGTCACCCCGTACGACGCTGACCTGGCACTTGTGTCACGCCGTACGACGCTGACCTGGCACTCGCGTCACTACTCATGTGCCAGGTCGATGTCGGCTGAGGTGACACGATCGCCAGGTCAGCGTCTGTGGACGTGACGCGATCGCCGGGTCAGCGAGGGCGGGTGGCATCATCGACGGAGTGGGTACGACGGTCGAGCGGTTGCTGCCAGACGACGACGGGGTCGCCGAGGCACTCCTCGAGCTGACCCGTGAGATCTCCGCCAAGGAGCTCGCGCCGCAGGCGCACGAGGCCGAGGAACGCGGCGAGTTCCCGGAGGGGGCCTATCGGCTGCTCGGCAAGGCGGGCCTGTTGAGCCTGCCCTTCCCCGAGGAGTACGGCGGGGGCGCGCAGCCCTACGAGGTCTACCTCCAGGTGGTCGAGGAGATCGCAACCGCCTGGCCGAGCGTGGGGGTCGGGGTCAGCGTGCACGGCCTGACCGCCACCGTGGTCGCCACCAACGGCAGCGACGACCTCAGGCAGGAGTGGCTGCCTCGGATGCTCGGCGGCGACTGGCTCGGCGCCTACTGCCTCTCCGAGCCGCAGGCTGGCTCCGACGTGAGCGGCATCCGGACGCGCGCCGTGCGCGACGGCGACACCTACGTCGTCACCGGCACCAAGCAGTGGATCAGCAACGGCTCGTGCGCCGACTACTACATCCTGTTCGCCCGCACCTCCGACGACCCCAAGCGCGGCCTGTCGACGTTCGTGGTGCCGGCCGACACCGAGGGCATGAGCTTCGGCGCTCCCGAGAAGAAGATGGGTCTCACCTGCGACGTCACCACGCAGGTCGTCTTCGACGGGGTCCGGCTCCCGGCCACCCAGCTGGTCGGTGAGGAGGGCGCCGGGATGCGAGTCGCGCTCTCCGCGCTCGACGCCGGCCGGCTCGGGATCGCCGCGGTCGCGACCGGGATCGCCCAGGCAGCGCTGGCCCACGCGGTGGCCTACGCCGGCGAGCGCCGGCAGTTCGGGCGCCCGATCGGTGACCTCCAGGGGCTCCAGTTCCTGCTCGCGGACATGGCCGCGGACGTCGAGCGGGCGCGTGCGACGTACCTCCTGGCGGCGCGGCTCAAGGACGCCGGCCGACCGTTCAGCCGGCAGGCCAGCATCGCCAAGCTGACGGCCTCCGACGCCGCGATGCGGGTGACCACCGACGCGATCCAGGTGCTCGGCGGCAACGGCTACACCCGTGAGTACCCCGTCGAACGGCTCTTCCGCGACGCCAAGGTCACCCAGATCTTCGAGGGCACCAACCAGATCCAGCGGATGGTCATCGGACGCGACCTGCTGCGCTGATCACAGGACGCCGGCGTCCTGGTCCTCCTCGAGGACCGGGTTGACCGACGGGGCCTCGTCGGCGGTCACCAGCTCGTCCGGCTTGAGGGCCAGGATGTTCGCCAGGTAGTCGGGGGCGGCCTCGAGCAGGGAGATCTCGTGGCCGGCGCGCTCGGAGAGATACCAGCGGTGCACGAGCATCTCGTGGAAGATCTCGGCCGGCTCGAGCTTCGCGCGCGCCTCCGGCGGCACCATCGCCATGACCGGCTCGTACATCTCGGTCAGCCAGCGGTTCGCCGCCACCGCGCGGTCCTCGCGGCCGAGGTCGTGTGCCGCGATGAACCACGCGATGTCGGTCAGCAGCCGACGTGCCTGCTCGTCCTCGACGTCGAGGCCCGTCAGCGACTGGAGCTCTCGGCGGTGATGGCCGAGCTCGACCGCCTTCGGCTGGATCCGGATCCGGTCGCCGTCGAAGTCGGTGACGATGTCGAGCTCGGCCACGTCGAAACCGAGGTCGTTGAGCCGCTCGATGCGCTCCTGGATCCGCCAGGTCTCGTCGGCCTCGAACTCCTGCTCACCGGTCAGCTCGTCCCACAGGTCGTGGTAGCGCTTGTCGATCAGCGCCACGGTCTCCCCGCCGTCGACGTGCTCGCTGATCCACCCGGCGGCCTGGAGGTCGAGCAGCTCGGCGAAGACGTTCTCGCAGGCGACCTCCACGTCCCACTCGCGCATCTGGCGCGAGAGCTGAGGGCGCAGCTCCCCGGTCTCGGCGTCGACGAGGTACGCCGCGAACCCGCCGGCGTTGCGCCGGAACAGCACGTTGGACAGCGACACGTCGCCCCAGTAGAAGTCCGCGAGATGCAGCCTCACCAGCAGGACGACGAGCGCATCCACCAGGCACGGCAGGCTGTCGGCCGACATCCCGTGCGCGAAGAGAGCGCGGTAGGGGAGCGAGAAGGCGAGGTGCTCGGTCATCAGCGCGCAGGGGAGGGCCTGGTCGTCGTCGTCCTCACGGCCGGTGACCACGCCCACCGGACGGACCGCCGGGAGGCCGAGCCGCTCGAGGTCGCGGAGCAGGCGGTACTCCCGGAACGCCATCTCCTCCTGGGTCTCCTTGACCGCCAGGATGCGCTTGCCGAGCCGCACGATGCGGACGATGTGGCGTGAGAGCCCGCGCGGGAGCGGGACGACGTGGTCGTCGGTCCACTCCTCGAGAGGAGC
>JAHEXO010000097.1 GCA_023252065.1 Nocardioides sp.
GGACAGGTGGTCGGCGAGGTCGACCCGCGCGGCCACCAGCACCTCGTCGGGTGAGAACCGCATGGTCATCAGCTTGAGCACGGAGTCGACGCCCTCGGCGTCGCGGATGGCGTCGGCCACCGCCTCGCGGAGCTCGCGCGGGGCCGACTGACCGATCAGGTACTGCTGGTTGGTCCGGCCCAGACCGTAGGCGACCCCCACGAGCAACGCCGCGATCGCCAGCGACGCGATGCCGTCGAAGGTGCGCCCGCCCCGCACGGTGTCGATCGCCAGACCGCCAGCAGCGAGCAGCAGCCCGATCAGGGCCGCGCCGTCCTCCCAGATCACCGCGCGCAGCTCGGGGTCGGCCTCCTGCCGCAGGTGGTTGCCCATCCCCGCGCCGGCGTTCGCCGCGTTCTTCCGCAGCTGGACCAGCGCCTTGATGAACGAGGTGCCCTCGAAGAGGAACGAGACACCCAGCACGACGAAGGCCCACGTCGGTGAGCCCTCGTCGCCCGACGACGTCAGCGCCTTGATGCCTTGGTACGCCGAGAAGCCGGCGCCGAGCACGAAGATCCCGACCGCGGCCAGCAGCGACCAGAAGTAGCGCTCCATGCCGTAGCCGAACGGGTGCTTCTCGTCGGCCGGCTTGCGGCTGCGCCGCAGCGAGGCCATCAAGAACACCTGGTTCATGGTGTCGCCGATCGAGTGCGCCGCCTCCGACAGCATCGCCGCCGATCCCGAGGCGATCCCGGCCACCAGCTTGGCGACGGCGATCAGCAGGTTGGCCCCACCGGCGACGAGCACGGTGGAGGTCGAGTCGTCGTCCGCCATGCCTAGGGAGTACCCGCTCCGGCGGGTCGCCAACCGTCAGGCGAACGTGCTGCCCAGCTCGTCTCGCAACCGCGCCAGCAGGGCGGAGAGCAGCCGCGAGACCTGCATCTGGGTGATCCCGAGCACCTCACCGATCTCCGACTGGGTGCAGCCCTTGAAGAACCGCATCTCGAGCATGATCCGCTCGCGTCGGTCGAGGTGGGCCAGCAACGGCTTGAGGGCCACCCGTGCCTCGGCGCTGTCGAAGCCGCCGTCGTCGTCACCGAGCCGGTCGCCGATGCCGGCGCCGTCCTCGTCGAGCGGCGAGGAGTCGAGCGAGGTCGGTGCGAAGCAGCCGTTGGCGGCCAGCGCCTCGACGACGAGGTCGAAGTCGAGGTCGAGGCGCTCGGCGATCTCGCTGGGTCGCGGGGCGCGCCCGAGCTCCTGGCACAGGTCGGACTCGACGGCGGTGATGCGGGCCTGGGCCTGCTGCACGGCGCGCGGCGGGCGGACCACCCAGCCGTGGTCACGGAAGTAGCGGCGTACCTCGCCGCGGATGGTCGGTACGGCGTAGCTGAGGAAGTCGGTGGCCCGGGTCGGGTCGAAGCCGCGCACGGCCTTGACCAGGCCGAGGAACGCGACCTGCTCGAGGTCGTCGAGCGCGACGCCTCGGGCGCGGTAGCGCCGGGCCACGTCGACGGCCACCTGCATGTTCAGCTCGACCACACGCTCCTCGTAGCCGCGGCGGCCCTCGTCGTCGGCGTCGTGCGCGAGGTCCAGCAACAGCTGGGTGGCCTCACGGCGCGGCAACCCGTCGAGGTAGGGGTCGCGGGGATCGAGCGGGGTCAGGGGAGGTTCCAGCGCGATGGCTGCCACGTCAGTCACCTTCCTTCTGGGGGCATGGTGCGGGCGACACGAGTCGTCACGGCCGCTCCCTACGGTCTATCAGGGTCGGGGCGTCCCGCCCCACACCCTCAAGGGGGGAAGGCGCCCCGCGCGTTCCCCCTGGTCAGACTGCTTGCAGGCGCCCTTCGGGGTCGCGGACGACGAGCCCGTCCGACGCTGCGAGCGCCAGGGCCCGGTCGAAGCGACCGTGCTCCCAGTACGTCGCTCCCAGCAGCGCCTGGAGCTCGTCGGGCCGCTGGGGCCCGCGGTCCTCCAGAGCCCGGACGATCTGGCCCATCTCGTGGAAGACCTGGCGGTCGCGGGGGCCTTCGGTGCTGGCCTTCGGGGGTGGCATCGGCATGGTGTGTCCTCCTGGGTGCTCGGTCGGGCGTCAGGCGTTCACGTGCTCGGGCTGCTGACCGGGCGTCTCGGCGTCCTCGGCGGTAAGCGGCCGGGCGATGTCCTCGAGCGACTGCCCCTCGGCCCGCACGCCCAGGAACGCCGCCACGATGCCGCCCGCGATCATCAGGCCGGCACCCAGGAAGTAGCCGGGTGCGATGCCGGTGATGTCGCCGCTGGCCGAGGCCGAGTCGATGAGCTTGCCGAAGAGCAGCGGTCCGGTGATGCCCCCGGCGGCCGTGCCGATCGCGTAGAAGAACGCGATGCACAGGGCCCGGGTCTCCATCGGGAAGACCTCGCTGGCGGTGAGGTAGGCCGAGCTGGCTCCGGCCGAGGCGAAGAAGAAGATCACGCAGCCGAACACGGTCAGGGTCGTGGCGTTCAGGCTGCCGAGCATGAAGCCGGCGATCGCCAGCAGCACCCCGGAGATGAGGTAGGTGCCGGTGATCATCCTGACCCGGCCCACCGAGTCGAAGAGCGGTCCGAGCAGCAGGGCGCCGGCGAAGTTGCACATGGCGAAGACCGCGATGTAGTAGCCGGTCTGGCTCACGCCGAAGAACGTGCTCAGCGAGTCGCCATAGGTGAAGAAGAAGGCGTTGTAGAGGAAGGCCTGGCCGACGAAGAGCGAGAAGCACAGCACGGTCCGCTTCGGGTACATCGTGAACATCGTCTTGGCGATCAGCGGGATGCCGATGGTCGTGCGCTGGCGCACGGTGATGGTCTCGTCGACCTTGGCCAGCTCGCGCCCGGTCTCGTCGTGGACCTCGCGCTCGATGTCGCGCACGATCTCCTCGCCCTCGTCCTCGCGGCCGTGGATGAACAGCCAGCGCGGGCTCTCGGGGACGTGGCGGCGGACCAGCAGGATGCCCACCGCGAGGATCGCACCGAGCCCGAAGGCGAGGCGCCACCCGACCGAGGCGCTGACCACGGTCGGGTCGAGGAGCGGGATCGTCAGCAGCGCGCCGGCGGCGGCGCCGACCCAGAAGGACCCGTTGATCGCGAGGTCGATGCGGCCGCGGTACTTGGCCGGGATCAGCTCGTCGATCGCGGAGTTGATCGCGGCGTACTCACCACCGATGGCGGCGCCGGTGAGGGCACGGGCGGCGAAGTACCACGTGATGTTCATCGAGAACGCCGTCAGCAACGTGGCGCAGATGTAGAAGGCCAGCGTGATCAGGAACAGCCGCTTCCGGCCGAACCGGTCGGTCAGCTGACCGAACACCAGGGCGCCGATGCAGGCTCCCGCGACGTACATGGCCCCGGCCGTGCCGATGTCGGAGCTGCTCATGCCCAGCCCGGTGCTGGCGGGCTTCAGGGCATCGGACATCGAGCCGACGATCGTCACCTCGAGCCCGTCGAGGATCCAGACCGTGCCGAGGCCGATCACGATCATCCAGTGCCACCGTGACCAGGGGAGCCTGTCGAGCCTCGCTGGTATGTCAGTGGTGATCTTGCCGGTCTCGACGCCGCTCGCCATGGGTCCTCCTCAGGTCGGCACAGTGCGCGACGCCCGTACCCCTACCCGGGTGTGCCATTCCTGATACCTGTGAGTCGGCCGAGCGGCCCGACGGCCGTGAGGAGCCTCAGCGACGGGTGACCACGATCCTGAGCACCTGGCGCACGGTGCCGCGGAGGTTGGTGGCCTGCACGGTGACCGAGTGGGTGCCGACGCCGGAGGCCTGGGCCTTGCCGCAGATCGTGGCGGTGCCCGTGCCTGCCTTGAAGCTCAACCCGGCCGGGAGCCTCCCCTTCACCAGCGTGATCCGCGGGCCGGGACTGCCGGAGGCACGCACCCGGAACGTCTGCGACGTCCCGACCACGAACGACGCCCTGCTCCTCGACGTGAACGCCGGCATCGTGCCGACCTTGATCGTCCTGGTGGCCGAGACGCTCGCGTGGAGGGTGCTCCCGACGACCGGGGTGAACGTCGCGCGCACCGGGCGGCTGCCGGCGCCCAGCGCGGTCGTCACGCACCTGGCCGCCCCGGCCGAGAGGGCGACGGCCTGGCACAGCACCGTCGAACCCGAGCGGAACGTGACGGTGCCGACGGCGGCCCCGATGCCGCTCACCCCGACGTCGGGCACGGCCACCGTCGCGTCGAGGGTCACCGAGGCGTGCGGCCCCGCGGTGGTCGGGGCCTTGAGACCGGTGGCAGTGGCGACCAGCTCCATCGACCCGGCGTCGCAGGCGCCGGCCTGTGGCCGCGGCACACCGCGCAGGTCGGTGCCGGCGCACAGCGGGGTCGCCGAGACGCCGTACGTCGCGCCGGCCGGGATGCTGTCGACCGCTGAGCTGGGCCAGAAGGTCGCCACCGTGGGCACCGGACCGCCCCAGTCGGCGAGGCCGGAGCCGAGGTTCAGGTTGCCGACGTTCTGCTTGCTGGTGGGCTGGGTGAAGGCGCAGGAGTCGTCGGTGCTGAGGTTGTAGCCGAGATCGGTGACCGTGCCGTTGCACTCCTTGATCCCGATCGCGGGAGTTCCGAGCATGGACCCGAGGACCGACCCGGCCACCGAGACGTCGCCCTGGAGCGACGCCACCTCGTGCTCGAAGGTGCTGCGCACGACCGTGACGGTGGCGGCCAGACCGCCGTTGACGCCTACCACGTTGTCCTGGAAGGAGCTGTCCCTGACGTCCGCAGTCCCGCCCTCCACGCCGACGCCGACGCCGGGCCACCCGTGGAACGTGGACCTGGACAGGGTGGCTGCGCCGGTGCCGGTGACCTTGACGCCGTGTGAGTCGTTCAGGTCCGGGCTCTGCCCCGAGTCGTCGAACAACGACTGGTCGGCGGAGAACGTGCCGCCGGACACGGCGACACCCGGATCCCCGACATGGGCGTCGAGCACCCGGGTCCGCACCAGCGAGACGTCACCGCCGGTCACCGAGACCTCTGCAGGCGGGATGTCGGGGGTCGGGCAGCCCTGGCCGCCGTCGCGAACCGTCGCGTCGGTCAGCGTGGCCGAACCGTCCTGCACCAGAAGGTTGCACCCCGACTGACCGAGGACGACGTGGTCGGCAGTCACGGTGCCGGTGCCGTCGACGAGAACATCGACGAAGAGACCGCCCTTGACCGTGAGGTCGGACAACGCCGTCGTCCCCCCACCCACCTCGAGCACGAAGCCGTCGCCGCTGGAGTCGGCGGTCAGCGTCGTGTCGCCGACACCCGTGCCGGAGCCGACGATGGAGACCGACTTGCTCAGCGCCCAGGGTCGCAGCTCGCCGTCGAAGGTGCCGGGCCCCACGTGGATCGTCGTACCGGTGGCGTCCGCCGCGAAGATGGCCGCCGCCACCGTGGCGCAGGGGCTCGCCTGCGAGCAGTCGACGTTGTCGGTGCCGCCGGCGGTGACGTAGACGTCGGTCGGGCCGACGGCGTACGACGGGCTCGCGGGCAGGGCGATGCCGGCGAGGGTGGCCACCGCGACAGCAGCAAGGACATGACGAACCGACATGGGCGCTCTCCTCCCGAGACCGCGGCTCCCGGGAGGGCGCCGCGCCGGTGAGGGGGATTGTGTCGCAGACCAGCGGCCCTGTCAGCCGGACGCGGCCGCGAGTCCTCAGCGCCCGACCGCGCGCTCGAGCTGCGCCTTGGTCATCGACGACCGCCCCTTCACGTTGCGGCGGCGGGCCTCCTCGTAGAGCTGGGCCTTGGTCCGGCCACCCGAGCCGCGGTGCGAGCGCAGACCGCCTCGTCGCGACGACGAGAGGTCGTCGGTCGAGGTCCGGCTCGCCTGGCGCGCCTCACCGGCCCGGGCGCGCTCCTTGTTCACGGTGCGCGCGGCGATCTCCTCGGCCGTGCTCTCGCTGCGCCCGCGAGCTTCCAGCCCCTCCTTGATGTGCGCGTACTGACGCTCGCGCTTCTTGCTCCAACCCTGCTGCGGCATCGCAATCGACCTCCTGTCCGGGCGTTCGCCCTCCTGGAGGGCGTACCCGCTGCCGACCCTCGGCATTCCGTCCTCGCCTGGCATGCCGAGGGTCGCGTCGGGTACTGGCCCTGCATGAGCCAGATGGCAGATCACGAGAACGAGCGCCCGGTCGAGATCGAGGGGGTCCCCGCGGGGGAGGAGATCTCCCCCGCCGACGCCGCCGAACGGCTCGACGAGCAGCCTGACGAGCAGAGCAACCGTCGCGACCCCGTGTGGGACGACGACGAGCACGAGGACTGACCCGAAGCCGACCCGGAGGCCCGACCGGGGCCCGACCGGGGCCCGAACCGAAAGCACGAGAGGACAAGCCATGACTGACCTGAACGGCAAGACCGTCGCCTTCCTGGTGGCACCCGAAGGGATCGAGCAGGTGGAGCTCACCGAGCCCTGGCAGGCAGTGGAGAAGGCCGGCGGCCGGCCGCAGCTGCTCTCCACGCAGAAGGGCGAGGTGCAGGCGTTCCAGCACCTCGACAAGGCCGACACGTTCCCGGTCGACACCGTGGTCGGCGACGCCGACCCGGCGGCGTACGACGCGCTGGTCCTGCCGGGCGGGGTGGCCAACCCCGATGCCCTGCGCATGGACGAGCACGCGGTGGCGTTCGTGAAGGCGTTCGTCGGGTCGGACCGTCCCGTGGCGGCCATCTGCCACGCACCCTGGACCCTGGCCGAGGCCGACGTCGTCCGCGGTCGCCGGATGACCTCGTGGCCGAGCCTGCAGACCGACCTGCGCAACGCGGGGGCCGAGTGGGTCGACGAGGAGGTCGTCGTCGACGGCAACCTGGTGACCAGCAGCAACCCCGACGACCTGCCGGCCTTCAACGAGGCGCTGCTCTCGATGCTCGCGCCGGCCTAGGTCCGGTAACCCGCCATGGTCTGGGCGGCACGCCGCGCCAGGAGACGCACGAGGTGCCGCTCGGCGTACGACTCCGGCCGGCGTGCCGGCGGCACCCGCTGCGGCATGCGCCCGGCGTAGGCCGTGCGCCTCCGCGAGGTCGGCAGGTGCGTGACCATCTGGGCCCGGACGAACGGCGTGGCGAAGGTCGCGAAGTCGCGGTCGCCCCAGGGGTCGTAGCGGCGGACCGCCTGGAAGAGGCCGTCGAGCGCAGCAGGCTCGACGGCCTTGCGCTCAGTCGCGGTGAGCTCGAGGGCGTCGGCGACTCCGGCGACGAGGGGGAGGTTGAGGTGCAGGGCGCGGAACTGCAGCGCCCGCGCCTCGCCGATCGGCGAGTGACACGCCCTGACGATCAGGTCACGGGTGAGGACCCGCCGGGTCTGCTCCGCCCATGCCTCCGGCTCGACGACGTCCATCGCCCTCGCCCCCTCCAGTCG
>JAHEXO010000098.1 GCA_023252065.1 Nocardioides sp.
TCGGCCGCGACTGAGGCGTTGCCTGCTCCCGCCATCGCGAGCAGGACCGACCGGACCCGCGTGCTCGGCACCTCTGCCCGCCGTAGGGCCTCGGAGACGCTCTCGAACACGGCCGCGGATGCGATCTCAGGCCCGACGGCGGTCGGGTTGCCACTGCCCGCGACCGCATAGCCCAGGCACCGGCCGGCCGGACGGACGACCACCGCTCGGGTGCTGCTGCCGCCGGCGTCCACGGCGACCAGCGCGGTGCGCTGCTCGGTCATTCGTTACCCATTCGTGACGTCCAAACGATTGTGACCCCGACCACAACATGTAAATAGTTTTCCTGAAACCATTGCAACACTGAGAAGGATTTTCATTGAGTGCTCCGGAGAGGCCGGTGGCCCCCGCGCTGGAAGGCTACGGCGCCAGCAGCAGGATCCGGGCTGCCCTGCCGCAGCTGCCCGGGGGCATGGCCAAGGTCGGCGCGCTCCTGCTCGCGGACCCGGCACTGCCGCTGCGACTCTCGATCACCGAGCTCGCCGACCGGGCCGGTACGTCGCCGGCAACGGTCACCCGGTTCTGCCGCGCGATCGGCTACACCGGCTACCTCGCTCTGCGAGTGGGTGCAGCGGCCGAGCAGGGCCGCTCGAGCGCCCACGAGACCTGGAACTCCGACATCGGACGCGCCTTCCACCCGGGTGACACGGCGACCGAGATGATGCGCACGCTGGTGAACGCCCACACCGTGGCGCTCACGTCCACAGCGGAGAGGTTGGACCCCGCGCTGGTCGGCCAGGTCGCCGACGCCGTCGCCCGGAGCACGCACGTCGACATCTACGGCATCGGCGGCAGTGCCGGCATGGCTGCAGAGCTCCAGGCACGGCTCTATCGGATCGGGATCAACGCGCACGCGTGGAGCGAGGTGCACGCCGGCCTCGCCAGCGCCGTCCTGCTGAACGACGCGAGTGTCGCCATCGCCTTCTCCAACACCGGCCGCACCGAGGAGACCATCGAGATGCTGGCGCTGGCGAAGTCGTCGGGTGCCTACTCGGTCGCGGTCACCAGTGACCCGGCGTCCCCGATGGCCCAGGTCGCCGACGCCCACCTGACCAGCCACGCGCCGGGGGAGTACCTCCAGCCCGACGACCTGTCGGCCAAGCACGCCCAGCTCTTCGTGATCGACCTGCTCTACCTCCTCGCCGCACAGCGGGACTTCTCGCGTACGACGAGCCTCCTGGCTGCCTCCGCAGCGGCCGTCGCGCCGCATCGCCGGCAGCTCCGCCCACCGACACGGCCACGGGCCGTGCCTCCATCGAAAGGAACCGCCACCGCGTGAACGATCGTCTCGGGACCTTTGCCACTGAGGTACGTCGACGGCTCGACGACCTCGACCAGGAGGTCCGCGCCGGCGGCCTCGACCCCGCCCTCGACCTCATCGTGTCCTCACTGCAGCGCGGGGGTGTCCTCCAGGCCTTCGGCACCGGCCACTCCCAGGCGTTCGCCATGGAGATCGCCGGCCGCGCCGGCGGCCTGATCCCGACGCACGCCATCGCGCTGCGCGACGTCGTGCTCCACGGCAGTCGTGAGGTCGCTGAGCTCCATGGCCCCTCCCTCGAGCGTGACGAGTCCGTCGTCGACGAGCTCTACGGGCTGTATGCGATCGATCCGGCTGACGTCTTCCTGATCGCGTCGAACTCTGGCGTCAACGGCTCTATCGTCGGGCTCGCCCTGCGCGCGAAGGCCGACGGGCATCCCGTCATCGCAGTGACGAGCCTCGAGCACACGAACGCCGTCACCCCCAAGCACAGCAGCGGCAAGCGGCTCTCGGAGATCGCCGACGTGGTGATCGACAACCGGGCGCCGCTCGGCGACACCACGGTCGAGCTCGGTGACGGCCTGTCCGCCGGCGCGGTCTCCTCGATCACGGCCGCCTACATCGCCCAGCTGCTCACCCTGGGCGCGGCCCAGCGACTTCAGGAGGCGGGCGAGGTCCCGCCGCTCTACATCTCAGCCAACGTCTCGGGAGGTGACACGCACAACGACGCCCTCAAGGCGCGGTACGGCGAGCGCATCGCCGGTCTCGCCTGACCTTACGGTCGGCAGCGGCCTCCGCAGAGCCGCGCGACCCAGGTACTCCTCAGCAGCGATCATCACGAAAGGCATCCCCACGATGAGCCGAGAAACTGCACACTTCGACCGCCGGACCCTGCTCCGCGGCGCCCTGGCGACGGCGGCGATCGCGCCGCTCAGTGGGGCGCTCGCCGCGTGCGGCGGGTCGTCCCCGAGCGCGGGGGGAGGCGGCGGCAGCAGCGCACCGGCGACGGCCACCAACCCGTTCGGGCTCGCGAAGAACTCGAGCGTGGACGCCGTGATCTTCAACGGCGGCTACGGCTACGACTACGTCAAGTTCGCCGCCGGCCAGGTCTCGAAGCAACCGGACTTCTCCGGGGTCACGATCAAGGTGTCGCCGTCGACGCAGATCGCCCAGCAGCTTCAGCCTCGCTTCGTCGGGGGCAACCCGCCCGACCTGATCGACAACTCGGGTGAGAACGCCATCGGCTTCAGCGCCATCGAGCAGCAGCTCGAGACGCTCGACGACGTCTTCGAGGCGAACAACTACGAGGGCACCAAGATCGCGGACACTCTGTACCCCAACGTGAAGCTCCCGGGCACCTTCGACGGCAAGTTCCTCGCGATGAACTACGTCATGACGGTCTACGGCATCTGGTACTCGGCGACCCTGTTCCAGCAGAACGGTTGGACCCCGCCGAAGACCTGGGCCGAGGCTCTCGACCTCGGTGCCAAGGCCAAGGCCAAGGGCAAGTACCTCTGGGTCTGGGGCAAGGAGGCCGCGACGTACTACCAGACGATGGCCGTCAACTCCGCCATCAAGGAGGGCGGCGACGAGGTCCGCCTGGCGCTGGAGAACCTCAAGCCCAACTGCTGGTCGCTCCCGCAGGTCCAGGGCGTCTTCAACGCCCTCGGCGAGATGGTCAAGAACGGCTACTTCGTCCCGGGCGGCGCGGGCACGCAGTTCACGGCGGCGCAGGCGAAGTGGAGCAACGACGAGCAGGCGATCCTGTACCCGTCCGGCGGGTGGATCGAGAACGAGATGAAGGACGCCACGAAGAGCAACTTCCAGATGACCGGCGCCCCCGAGCCGACCCTCACCTCGAGCCCGGCGCTCCCGCTGGCCGGGCTCCGGGCCGCTGCGGGCGAGCCGTTCATCGTGCCGTCCCAGGGGAAGAACGTCGCCGGCGGCAAGGAGATCCTGCGCGCGATGCTGTCGAAGGCGGCCGCGACCAACTTCTCCAAGACCCGTCTCGCGCCGACGATCGTCAAGGGCCTGGTGCCGGCCAGCGGGTTCGGGTCGACCGCGCTGGTCTCGCAGACGAAGATGCTGGACGCCGCCGGCAGCAACACCTTCAACTACCAGTTCGTCGACTACTACGGCATGAACACCGACCAGCTGGTGCCGTGGAACTCCTTCCTGTCCGGCCAGCTCGACGTGGGGGGTCTGACCAGCGCTCTGCAGGACATCACCGACAAGGTCGCGAACGACTCGTCCGTGAAGAAGCTCAAGATCACGTGACCAGCACCGCGAGCACCGTCACCACGACCACCGGCGGCCGGCCTCGGCCGGCCGCCCGGCGGCGACGGATGCCGAGCCTGGACCGGCTGACCTTCATCGCGGTGTTCCTCGGGCTCCCGCTGGCGATCTACGTCGTCTTCGTGATCTACCCGTTCGGCCAGGCGCTGTACTACGCGATGACCGACTGGAGCGGCTTCACGCCGACGTACAACTTCACGGGTCTGGACAACTTCCGGAAGCTGCTCCACGACGACGTCTTCATGCACTCGCTGCGCAACAACGTGGAGCTGGCGATCATCGTGCCGTTCGTGACCATCGTGCTGGCGCTCGCCATCGCGACGGTCGTCACCGTGGGTGGGTCGAGCAGGGGCAGCATCCGTGGGATCCGCGGTTCCGGGTTCTACCGGGTCGTGTCGTTCTTCCCCTACACCGTGCCCGCCATCGTCATCGGCCTCATCTGGGCGCAGGTGTACGACCCGTCGGCCGGCATCCTCAACGCGTCCCTCACCAAGGTCGGCCTCAGCGGGTTCGAGAACTTCGCCTGGCTCGGCGACCAGCGCACGGCGATGCCGGCCTCCATGTTCGTGATCATCTGGAGCTTCGTCGGCTTCTACACGGTGCTGTTCGTCGCCGCCATCAAGGGCATCCCCGCGGACTACTACGAGGCTGCGCGCATGGACGGCGCGGGACGGTTCCGTACGGCCATCCTGATCACACTCCCGCTGGTCCGCGACACCGTGCAGACGGCATACATCTACCTCGGCATCCTCGCCCTCGACGCGTTCGTCTACATGCAGGCCCTCAACCAGAACGGCGGACCCGACAACTCCACGCGGACGATGAGTCAGGAGCTCTTCAACACGGCGTTCCGCAAAGGTCAGTTCGGCTATGCCACGGCGATGGGGGTCGTGCTCGCGGCCGTGACGCTGCTGTTCGCCGTGCTGGTGTTCGCGATCAACCGCCTCACGGGAGGCGGCGAGGGGAAGCGGCGCCGATGACCTCACTCGCCACCGACCGGAGCACCGGCACCGACCGCAGCAGAGCGGGGACGGGCGGAGACAGGGCCGTCGAGGCCAGCTCGCACGCGCTCCTGTCCGCCTGGTCGATCATCGTCATCGTCCCGTTCCTCTGGGTCGTGCTGTCGTCGTTCAAGACGACCAAGGAGATCCTGGCCTCGCCGTTCTCACTGCCGGCGCACTGGGGCTTCGACAACTACGTCCATGCCTGGACCGACGCCGGGATCCGCCACTTCTTCCTGAACACGGTCATCGTGGTGTCCGTCGCGCTCGTCCTCGTCATGCTGCTGGGATCGATGTGCGCCTACGTGCTCGCTCGCTTCGAGTTCCCGGGGGCACGGTTGATCTACTACCTGATGCTCGCGGGGCTGACCTTCCCGATCTTCCTCGCGATCGTGCCGCTGTTCTTCGTCCTGAAGAACATCCACCTGATCAACACCCTGCCGGGGCTGATCATGGTCTACGTCGCGTTCGCCCTGCCGTTCACCGTGTTCTTTCTCTACGCGTTCTTCAAGACCTTGCCCGACGACGTGTACGAGGCGGCGCTGATGGACGGTGCCGGGGAGTGGCGGGCCTTCTTCCAGATCATGCTGCCGATGGCGAGGCCAGGCCTGGCCGCTGTCGCGATCTTCAACTTCCTCGGACTGTGGAACCAGTTCCTGCTGCCGGTCGCTCTGAACACCGACCCGGACCGCTACGTCCTGACGCAGGGCATGGCCAACTTCGCCTCGCAGGCCGGCTATGCGGTGGACTTCGGGGCGCTCTTCGCCGCGGTCGTGATCACGGTCGTGCCGGTGCTGATCGTCTACCTGATCTTCCAGCGGCGGCTGGAGGGGTCGGTGTCCCGCGGCACCTTCCGCTGACGCCCACCTCAGCGGTCGTAGGCCTCTCCGGGGCCGGTCATCCGGAAGTCGAGATGCGCCGGCAGGGGAGCGCCCGGATGCAGTGCTTCCCAGACCTCACCGAGCACCGTGTCCCCCTCGGCCAGGTCCTCCACGACCAGCGACTCCATGATGGCGGCGGCGGGTTCGTGCTCGCCCTGGGCCAGCCGCGCCCGGGCCTCCAGCAGCCGGGTCCGGCCGTGTGCGCGCAAGGTCGGATCCAGGTCGGCGATCACGGCCAGGCAGTCGTCCGGCCGTCCGGCGGCGAGCAGCCGCTCGAGGTGCTCCACGGCAAGGCCGCGGCAGTCCGGTCGGAGCTGCCTCGCCCGCGCGTAGAGGTCGCATGCGAGATCGTCGTCGGCCAGGAGCGCCAGCCCGCGCAGCGCCCACGGGCTCTCGCCGGCGCGCAGGCTCGCGTCGTACTGCTCGACGGCACGACCCGTCTCTCCCCGCACGTGGGCGTTCACCGCGCGGGCCAGGTGCACCCACTCGGAGTCCGGCGCATCCTTCAGGACGGCGCGCCAGCGGTCGGAGACCGGAGGCACCGGCAGCCGGTGGGCCGACGTCGCGAGCGCCTCGGCGTCACTGTCGAGCAGGTGGCGCGCGGGGACGCTGTCGTCGTCGATCTGTGGGAACGGCAGTGCCCGCGGCGGTACGGCGTCCGGTCCTGCCCGGAGCCTGAGCTCGACGTGGCCCCAGCCCGACCCGGCGCTCAGCGGCTGAGCGATCGCAGCGTCGGCCACCTCGTCGAGCCAGCGCTCGTGGACAGCCTCGAGGTGGTCGGGGTCCACCGCCTCGTGCACGGCTGCCTGCGCGGCCTGGCACGCGTCGGTGTACCCGCCTGCCACGACTGCGGGGTCCAGGTCGACGCCGCCGAACGCTTCCGTCCACGACACGCTCGCCCCGCCGGCCAACCGGTCGTGCTCGAGCTGCGTCGGGCACCAGCCGGCCTGGATCTCGGCGTACCGCGCGCCGGGGCCGCAGAGCCACTCCTGCCACCGCGAGCCGGCCGGAGCGCTTCCCCACACGAACAGCTTCCGGCCGCGAAGCCCGCGGGTCGACGTCTGGGCGAAGCCGGCGCCGTCGGGCTCGACGGACACGATGTGCCGACCGTGCTGCCCGGTCAGGTCGTAGAAGTAGTCGGCCGGGAACGTCGAGGCCATGGTGTGGCTGACGTCGACGTCCGCGCGATCCGGGTGCGGTAGGACCACCCGGACCAGACGGCCGGAGTAGTCGGTGCGCCAGGCGGCATCCGCCGTGGTGAGCACACGGGTGCGCGGCGACTCGGGCACCGCGATGTTCGTCCAGTAGTAGAGCGGCTTCTCCTCCGGGTCCGGGTTGATCACCCGGGTCGAGGCGTACAGGCGGTCCGACGCAGGAGGCAGGGAGAGGTCCACCTGCAGCACCAGGTCTCGGGTCCGTTCCCACTCCCACAGCCGCAGCACGTCACCGGTCGGGCCGGCCACCACCGCCGCATGCACCGGGCGGCACGACAGCGTCGTGTGGCCGGTCGAGCCGAGGTTCCACTCGATGCCGCCAGCGAACCAGGCATCGGTCAGCCCGAAGTTCGCGAAGTACATCGTCGGGCTGCGGAACAGCAGCTCACGCTCGCGGGTCTTGTCGTACAACGACCAGACCCGCCCACCGAGCGTCGGGAGCACGCTGGCGCGCAGCACCTCGTTCTCGAGCACGTACGCCGGGAGCTCGACCTCGTGCGTCGTCCGGTCGTAGTCCTCCTGGACCGGATAGGGGAGGGGACTCTCCAGCCTGCCGTAGACCATCCGCTCGAGCATGTCCGGCGGGCCGCCCGG
>JAHEXO010000099.1 GCA_023252065.1 Nocardioides sp.
GAGGTCGCGGAGCAGGCGGTACTCCCGGAAGGCCATCTCCTCCTGGGTCTCCTTGACCGCCAGGATGCGCTTGCCGAGCCGCACGATGCGGACGATGTGGCGTGAGAGCCCGCGCGGGAGCGGGACGACATGGTCGTCGGTCCACTCCTCGAGAGGAGCCGACCAGGGCAGTTCCAGCACGGCGGCGTCGGGCCGGCTGGACACGATGTGCAGGGCCACGTCTTCAGGCTAGTGCCGCGTGGGTCTCAGCGCCCCTCGAGGAGCACCGGCCCGGGTCCGCGCTCGGCGACCTCGTCGCCCGGGTTGCTGAGGTTGCAGCGCTTGAGGCTGAGGCAGCCGCAGCCGATGCACGAGTCGAGGGTGTCGCGCAGGCGCTCGAGCTGCCGGATCTGCGCGTCCAGCCGCGGCCGCCAGCTCCGGCTCAGGCGTGCCCAGTCGGCCTTGGTGGGCGTGCGGCTGCTGGGCAACGTGGCCAGGGCCAGCTCGACCTCCTCCAGCGACAGGCCGACCCTCTGGGCCGTCCGGATGAACGCCAGCCGACGCAGCTCGGCGCGTGCGTAGCGGCGCTGGTTGCCCGTCGTACGACGCGAACGGACCAGGCCGCGGGACTCGTAGTAGCGGATCGCACTGGTGGCGATCCCCGATCGCTCGGACAGGTCGCCGATCGTGAGCTCGGTCATGTCCACGATGATGCCTTGACTTCAAGTTCACTTCAACTTGTGCAATGGGGACTGTGAACGACATCGAGCAGCTCCTGACCCGGATGACCGGCGACGAGAAGCACGCCCGGGCGGCGTTCTCGACCCTGGACGTGATCCAGGTGCTATACGAGCGCATCCTCGACGTGTCTCCGGCGACGGTGGACGACCCCCGGCGCGACCGGTTCCTGCTGTCGAAGGGCCACGGCCCGATGGCCTACTACGCCGTGCTCTGCGACCGCGGCTTCTTCCCCGCGTCCTGGCTCGACACCTGGGGCTCGTTCGACTCACCGCTCGGGCACCACCCCGACCGCAACCTCGTGCCCGGCGTCGAGATCTCGAGCGGCTCGCTCGGTCACGGCCTTCCCCTCGCCGTCGGGACCGCCCTGGGCCTGCGCGCGCAGGGCATCGACTCACGTGTCGTCGTGCTCGTCGGCGACGCCGAGCTCGACGAGGGGTCCAACCACGAGGCCCTCGAGCTCGCGGCCGCACTGGGCCTCGACGCGCTCACCCTCGTCGTCGTCGACAACCGCTCGTCGTCCTACGCCGTGCCCGGGCGGATCGCCGCCCGGCTCGCCACCGAGGGCTGGCGGGTCGAGACGGTCGACGGCCGCGACCGGCAGGCCCTCGAGCACGCCCTCACCGCCCGTGGCGACGGCGTACCGAACGCCGTCGTCGCCACCGTCCTCGACAAGGAGCTCGCCGCATGACCGTCCTGTCCCTGAGCCGTGACCCCCGCACCCAGTTCGGCCGCACCGTCACCGACCTCCTTGACGACGACCTGTCGGCAGCGCTGGTCTACGCCGAGATCTCCGCGCGCTTCTTCACCGAGGCGGAGCGCCGCTTCCCCGAGCGCGTCGTCAACGTCGGCATCCGCGAGCAGCTGCTGGTCAACGTCGGCGCCGGCTTCGCGCTCACCGGGATGCGGCCGATCGTGCACACCTTCGGCACGTTCCTGGTCGAGCGCGCCTTCGAGCAGGTCAAGCTCGGCTTCGCCCACCAGGGCGTCGGCGGCGTGCTCGTCGGCGTCGGCGGCTCGTTCGACGCCTCGAGCGCAGGCCGCACCCACCAGGCACCCGGCGACGTCGCGCTGCTGGACACGCTGCCCGAGGTCGCCATCCACGCGCCCGGCACCTCGGCCGAGACCGACGAGGTGCTGCGCCGGGCCGTCGCCGGCGAGGGGCTCCACTACGTCCGGGTCGTCGAGCAGACCAACACCGAGCCGTTCGCCGGCGCCGGCCTCCACGTCGTACGACGCGGGTCGGGCGCCACCGTGGTCGCCCTCGGACCGGTCCTCGACGAGGTGCTGGCCGCCACGGCAGACCGCGACGTCACGGTGCTCTACGCCCACAGCGTCCGGCCCTTCGACGGGCACACCCTGCGCAGCGCGATCTCCTCGCCGGACGTGGTGCTCGTGGAGCCGTGGCTGGCCGGCAGCTCGGCCCGCTGCGTCGCCGAGGCCCTGCTCGACCGCCCCCACCGGCTGCTCGCGCTCGGCACGCGTCGTACCGAGCTCCGCCACTACGGCACCCCCGCCGAGCACCAGCGCGCCCACGGCCTCGACGCCGCGGGCATCCGCCGGTCGCTGGACGCCTTCCTGGCTGCGTGATCCGGCCCGGCCCTCGTTAGGCTGACCCGGCCGCGTCGAGCGAGGCGGCGTCGCCGGTGTAGCTCAGACGGTAGAGCGCTTCTCTTGTAAAGAAGATGTCGCGGGTTCGATTCCTGTCACCGGCTCGGTTGTCACCGGCTCGGTCAGGCGTCGCGTAGCACGAACGACGAAGGGCTCGGGTCGACCCGGTCGTCGTGGGCGGACGCCACGGCCGCGGCCGCCGAACCGCCGGCAAGGCCCGCCAACGCCAGCACGACGAAGGCGGCCGCGACGATGCGCCGACGACCGACCGCGCTCTCATGGATGCGGAAGTCGGGGTCGTCGTACGACGCGGGCTGGTGAGCCATGCCTCCAATCTGCTCCGCCTTGCTGTGCGCCTCCTGAGCGTCAGGTGATCGCGACCCGTGAGACCGGGGACGGTCCGCGGCGTGAGGAGACCTCTACGGACGGACCGCCCGCAGCGAGGTCGGTCCGGGGGAGTCGGCCCCGAGGACCTGGACGTCGACGAAGCCGGCGTCGCGGTATTCCGCGGCCAGCTCCTCCGTCGTACGCAACGGCACGCCCCACGAGCTGACCAGCACCCGGAAGACGGCGTCGCTCGGGTCGTCACCGGCGACGGGCGATCCGACCACGCCGCCGGGTCGCACAGCGGCATGCATCGCCGCGAGCGCACCCGCGCGGGAGTCGTCGGGGAAGAAGAACTGGCTCCAGAACGCGCGGTCGAAGCGCTCGTCGGTGCGGTACGCCGCGGCGTCGGCGCACACCACGGAGAAGCGTTGGTCGAGCCCCAGGGCCGCCGCCCTGCGCACGGCTTCCGCGGCGAGGTCGGGGCTGAGCTCCACCCCGACCGCGGTCAGCGTCGGCACGGCCCGGAGCATGGTCAGGATGCGACCCGCGACGCCACACCCGAGCTCGAGGAGCCGGCACCCAGGCTCGAGCAGGTCGCGTCGCAGCGGGTCGGTCTCGATCGCGCGGCGGAGGTCGGCGACCACGCCGTCGGCGAACGGGTCGGGGGAGACGGAGCGGGCCAGGAGGATCCGGTCCGCGGTTTCCATCGTCCAGTAGTCGCCGGCCCCGACACTGCGCAGCAACCTGGCTTCGAGCCTGGCGCTCGCCAGACAGTCGGCCAGGCGGACGACTGCGGTGTCCGCCACGAGGGCTCGCCAGGGAGCGGTGAGCCGCAGCCGACCGTCCGACTCCTCGAGCACCTCGTGGAGCAGGAGCGCGTGGGCCACCGCGGCTGCGGTGCCCTTGGTCGTGCCGAGTGCCTCCCCGAGGTCGTCGCGGCGGACCGGGTCGGTCAGACGGGCCAGCGCCCCCGATCCGTCGAGACCCTCCACCAGCCCGAGCACGTGCTGCCGGTCGACGAGGGGACCCAGCACCAGGCGCCACGCTGCGAAGAAGTCCACCTCGTCGGTCACGGGCGTCAGTATGGGGCCATGGTCAGCGAACCTGCTCGACCGTGAACTCGCAGGCCGGGGCTGCGATCGCGTCCTGGGCCGCCACGATCCGCAGCTCGCGCTCGCCGGAGTCCAGCGTCTCCTTCAGTACGGCGTGCACGGACGACGCCGTGCGCGCCAGTGCGTCGACGGCCGAGCCCGTGGTCCGCAGGTGCGCAGTGAAGAGAGCGGCGGTCAGGTCGCCCGAGCCGTTGGCCTTCATCGGCAGCCGCGGGGTGCGGACCGTCCAGGCGCCGTCGTCGGTGACCGCCAGCATCCCGATCGTGTCGTCGGGCCCGTCGGGCGGCAGGAACGACGTCACCAGCACCGTCGACGGGCCGAGAGCGCGGGCCGCGTCGGCCGACTCCAGGGTGGAGGCCAGCGTGTCGGGCGAGGTGTCGGTGAGGAAGCCGAGCTCGAACTGGTTGGGCGTGATGATGTCCGCCGCCGGCACCACCTGCGAGCGCAGCACCGGCGGGATCGCCGGGTCGACGAAGCAGCCCGACGTCGCGTTGCCCATCACCGGGTCGCAGGTGTAGGTCGCGTCCGGGTTGGCCGCCTTCACCCGCGCCACGGCGTCGACGACCACGTCGCAGATCCCGGGGCTGCCGAGGTAGCCCGAGAGCACGCCGTCGCAGGTCGGCAGCACGCCGCGCTCCTCGATCCCGGTGATGACGTCGCGCACGTCCTCGGGGGCGAGCAGCGGGCCACGCCACGCGCCGTACCCGGTGTGGTTGGAGAAGACCACCGTCAGCACCGGCCACACCTCGTGCCCGAGCCGTTGCAGGGGGAAGGTGGCCGCGGAGTTGCCGACGTGGCCGTAGGCGACCGACGACTGGACGGACAGGAAGCGCATCCGCTCATCCTGTCATCGGGACCTGTCGGTCCCCAGCCATAGCCTGAGGACATGGAGCGTTTCGTCGACCAGGACCTGACAGGTGCGGAGTTCCGCGAGTGCCTGATGAGCAACACCCGCCTGATCGGGGTGGTGATGCAGGACGCCGAGATCGACGGGCTGGTGACCGACCTGGTCGTCAACGGCGTCGCGGTGATGCCCTACGTCGAGGCCGAGCTCGACCGCCGCCACCCGGTGCGCGTGCTGATCCGTTCCGACGACCCCGACGACCTCCGCGAGGCGCACCGCCGGCTGGTGGCCGACTGGGCGGGCACCGTGGAGCGGATGCGGGCCACGCCCGGCATCGAGCACCGCAGCGCCCACGACGAGTGGTCGGCCGTGGAGACCCTGCGCCTCCTGGTCTTCGTCCACGACTCCTGGTTCCGGCGCTGTGTGCTCGGCTCCACCGCGCTGTTCACGCCCATGGGGCTGGGGATCGAGACCGTCCCCGACCGCGAGGAGCAGGGCCTCGACCTGACCGCCGAGCCCACGCTCGACGACGTGGTCGGCGTTCGCGCCGAGCAGGCCGCCGAGCTCGCGGCCTGGCTGGCCGACGTCACCCCGGAACGCCTCGCCCAGCAGGCTCCCGTGCCCGACGACGGCCGCTGGCCGCCCTACGCCGCCGGCCGCAGCGTGCGGCAGTGCCTCGGCACCGTGCTCAACGAGGAGCAGGAGCACCACGGGTTCTGCGTCCGCGACCTGACGATCCTGGAGGCTTCGCGCGCTGGATAGTGTCGATCTGTGAACGACATGACCTACCGCCCACTGGGCGACTCGGGCCTGATGGTGAGTGCGCTCGGCATCGGCTGCAACGCGTTCGGACGTCGCGTCGATCTCGACGGGGTGAAGGAGATCCTCGACGCCGCGCAGGACGTCGGCGTCACGCTGCTCGACACCGCCGACGTGTACGGCGGGGGCGGGGCCAGCGAGGAGATGATCGGCGAGGCGCTCCGCGGCCGCCGCGACGAGTTCGTGCTGGCCACCAAGTTCGGCATGGACATGGGCGGTGCCAACGGCGAGGACCACGGCGTCCGCGGGTCCCGCCACTACGTCAGGCGGGCCGTCGAGGCATCCCTGCGCCGCCTGCGCGTCGACCACCTCGACCTCTACCAGCTCCACGAGCCCGACGAGGTCACGCCGATGGAGGAGACCCTCTCGGCGCTGACCGACCTGGTCCGCGAGGGCAAGGTCCGCTACGTCGGGTGCTCGAACTTCGAGGGCTGGCGCATCGCCGACGCCGACTGGACGGCGCGCACGGCCGGGCTGGAGCGCTTCGTCTCGGTGCAGAACCGCTACTCCCTGCTCCACCGCGACCTCGAGACTGAGGTCGCGCCGGCGGCCGAGCAGTTCGGGCTGGGGATCCTGCCCTACTTCCCCCTGGAGTTCGGCCTGCTCACCGGCAAGTACCGCCGTGGCCAGGAGGCGCCCGCCGGCTCCCGGGCCGCCACGGCGCCTTCGCCCTGGCTCGAGCACGCCGACTGGGACCGGATCGAGGCGCTGACCAGGTTCGCCGAGGCCCGCGACCTCTCGCTGCTCGACGTGGCGGTCGCCGGCCTCGCCGCCCAGCCGGCGGTGACCTCGGTGATCGCCGGCGCCACGCGCGGCGACCAGGTCCGCGGCAACGCGGCGGCCCTGCGGTGGGAGCCCGACCAGGCCGACCTGGTCGATCTCGACCTGATCACCCGCTGAGCCGGCCGCCCCACCGGGTCCGGCAGCGGGTCCACCATCGCCTAGGCCATCTGAAGAATTGTGCAAGTGGTCCGATCGTCAGGTAGAAAGGACCAGGCGCCACCCGAGCGGTGCCGACGACGAGACGAGGAGACCCGTGGCGATACCCCTCTACCGGGCGAAGGCGGAGTTCTTCAAGACGCTCGGGCACCCCGCCCGGATCCGGATCCTCGAGCTGCTCTCCGAGCGCGACTACGCCGTCCACGAGCTCCTCGACGAGATCGCGATCGAGCCGAGCAACCTCTCCCAGCAGCTCGGCGTGCTGCGGCGCACCTCGTTGGTCGTCTCCTACCGCGACGGCGCCGAGGTCATGTACTCCGTGAGCGTCCCGGAGGTCCGCGACCTCCTGCTCGCCGCACGACGCATCCTGTCCGGGATCATCGCCGTCCAGGGGGAGATGGAGTCCGAGCTGACCCGACCGGTGCAGTCGTGAGCGTCGCGCAGGGCGCTCCGCCCGGTCCGGGCGTCACGAGCGACGGCGTGGTTGCTCGCGTCGTCCGCCTCCTGCCGCGCCGCTCCGACTGGACGCACGTCAACGCCGGGCGCGACCTGGTCGCCGGGGTGATGGTCGGGCTGGTGGCCCTGCCCCTGGCTCTCGGCTTCGGTGCGAGCTCCGGCATGGGAGCCGCCGCCGGGCTGACGACCGCGATCGTGGCGGGTGCGCTGGCCGCGGTCTTCGGCGGCAGCCGGGTCCAGGTCAGCGGTCCGACCGGGGCGATGACGGTGGTCCTCGTCCCCATCATCGCGGCGTACGGCGCTCAAGGCGTGCTGGTCGTCGGGCTCCTCGCCGGCGTGATCCTGCTGGGTCTGGGCTACGCCGGCGCCGGCCGGTTCATCCGGTTCGTACCGATCCCCGTCGTGGAGGGCTTCACCGTCGGGATCGGCGTGATCATCGCCCTCCAGCAGGTGCCGG
>JAHEXO010000100.1 GCA_023252065.1 Nocardioides sp.
CCCGACGATCGCCGGTTTGTCGCCCGGGATTCTGCCGTTCGGTCAGGCTCCGCGCTTGACCCGGCGCAGGAGCGCCTGGGCGCCCTCGATGTAGAGGTCGACGCCGAAGCCGTAGTAGGCCGCCTCGTCGTCGCAGTCGGTGAGGGTGACCGCCGCCGCCTGCACGTGGGGGAAGCGGTCGACGGGGAGGCTCTGCACGTGCGCGCGCTTCGCCGCGAGCAGCGCGTCGCGCTCCTCCATCGCTGCCTGGCTCTCGGCGCCGGGACGCTGGGCGACCAGCATCATCGCGGTCTGCAGCCCCATCCGAGCGAGGTCGGCCGCCTGCTCGGGGGTGAACCCGGCCTCCTCGAGCAGCGTCAGCGTGAACTCCGTGAGCTCGAGCCCCGCCTCGGCGACCAGGACGCGTGGGAAGACCAGCTCGGCGGCCGCGGGGTGTCGCGCGAGCTCGCGGATCAGCACGTCGACCACCCCGCGCAGCTGGACGTGCCAGGGGCCCGTCGCCGGCGGCAGGGTGACTCCGGCGAGCAGGGCGTCGCCCATGGCGGCGAGGAGCTCGTCCTTGTTGGCGACGTGCCAGTAGAGCGCCATCGGGGTGACCCCGAACTCCTCGGCGATCCTCCGGATCGTGACGGCGTCGGGACCGTCGGTGTCCATCACGGTGAGGGCGCGCTCGACGATCGCTGCCCGGCTGAGGTCGGCCTTCGCCGAGCGGGAGGGCTTGGTCGCCGTGGCGGTCCGGGGCGTCATACCGACAACTATACACGATAAGGCTTGACAATTATACGCCGTACAGGGTTTCCTGTACGGCATACATGTACGACGTATAGGAGACACCTCATGAACCGCAACCGATGGGCTCTCGTGTCGGTGGCGCTGGCCACCTTCATGACGTACCTCGACAACAACATCGTCAACGTGGCGATCCCCGACATCCAGCAGGAGCTGGGCCTCTCGACGGCCGGCATCGAGTGGGTCGTCAGCGGCTACATCCTCACCTTCGCCGGCCTCTTGCTCGCGGGCGGGCGACTGGCCGACGCGTTCGGCCGCCGCCGGCTCTTCATGATCGGGCTGACGGTCTTCACGCTGTCCTCGCTGTTCGCCGGGTTCGCCGGCGGCGCCGCCACCCTGATCGCCGCCCGCGCGCTCCAGGGGGTCGGAGCGGCCCTGGTCACCCCGACCACGCTGGCGATCATCAGCGCCACCTTCACCAACCCTCGGGAGCGCAACGCAGCGGTCGGCGTCTGGGGCGGGGTGGGCGCGCTGGCCCTCGCCGTCGGCCCGGTGGTCGGCGGGCTGCTGACCCAGTACGTCTCGTGGGAGTGGATCTTCTGGATCAACGTCCCGATCGGCATCGCCACCTTGATGCTCGGTGCCTGGTCTATCCAGGAGTCCCGCGAGGACGAGGCCCGCCGCCTCGACCTCCCGGGAGTGGCCCTGTCGACGGTGTCGCTGTTCGCTCTCACCTGGGCCCTGATCGAGGGTCACGACCGTGGGTGGACCTCCGCCGGGATCCTCGGCGCCTTCGGGCTCGCCGCCGCCTCCGCCCTGGCCTTCGTGGTCGTCGAGGGCCGGGTCGCGCAGCCCATGGTGGACGTCAGGCTCTTCCGCCGTCGCGAGTTCACCGGTGGCATCGTGGCCCTGATGCTGTGGGCGTTCGGCCTGTTCGGCATCTACTTCTTCACCTCCCTCTACCTCCAGGGCGTGCTCGGCTTCTCACCGACCAAAGCGGGTGCGGCGTTCGTCCCGATGGCCCTGCTGATGGCGGGATCGGCGATCGTCTCCGACCGGGTCGCGGCCCGGTTCGGGGCCTACCGCTCGACGGGCTTCGGGATGCTGGCGATGGGCCTGGGGATCGGCTCGACCGCGTTACTCGGCACGGACGCGACGTTCCTCTCGCTGATGCCGAGCTTCGCCATCATCGGCATCGGCGGCGGCATGACCATCCCGCTGACCGCCACCGTGCTCGGCGTGATGCCGACCAGCCAGGCGGGCGTGGCCTCGGCTGTCTTCAACGCCTCACGCGAGGTCGCCGGCCTGCTCGGCATCACCGTGATCGGCGCGGTGCTGACCAGTCGTCAGGGTGCCGCCCTGGCCGCGGGCCACAGCCCGGCCGACGCCTACCTCACCGGGTTCCACACGGGGCTCTACCTCGCCGCGACGCTGGTCGTGGCCGGTGGCGCCGCCGCCTTCCTGGCGCTGCGCCGGGCGCACGTCCTGGCCGCGACGACCAGCGCCGACGACCTGGTGCTGGCCGGCTGAGTCGCCGGCCGAGAAGCACAAAACCCAGGGCCCGTCCTGTGGGGGGACGGGCCCTGGTGCCTGTTTGCGCGGGCGGGGTCCGGACCCGCTCGCCGTACGCCGCCCCCGAGCTGCCTCACCCACGACCGGCGTACGGCGTCATCGTGGGGCAGGCCTGCGGTCTGCTGCTCCCGGTTCGCCCGAGTCTTTGCCAGGGCTTTGCCCGGGTAAGGGACGTCCGGGGCGGCTGGGGGCGGATGTGAAGGGTGGGACCGGGCCTCGCACGCCGCGCCAGGGCTGCAGGGCTAGTGGCGGCCCGGGCTCTGGTTGCGCTTGGCGGGGTTGCCGGAGCGCCGGTTGGGGTTCTTGGGCGGGTGCTTGCGCGCCTCCATCGCCCGCCAGACGGCGGTGACGATGACGGCGCCGGCGAGGGACCCGATGATCCCGCTCGGGCGCAGCTTGAGCCCGTCACCGGAGAGCAGGCTGACCACCAGGCCGCCGATGAAGGAGCCGGCCAGACCGGCGACGATGGCCATGGTCCAGTCGACCTTGCCGCCGCGGCGACCCAGGATGAACTGGGCGCCCGCTCCGATGACCATGCCGAACAGGATCATCCCCAGGATGAGATACATGCCCCCGACCCTAGGGACTCGACGGCTGGCGTGGGCTCACCTGCTGCGGGTGAGTACGGCGCGTCGCGAGGCCTCGGTGGCCGCGGCCACCTCGAGCAGGAGCTCCAGCGCACGCCGGGTCGGCAGGTTGGGCGCCGAGCCGGCACGGACGAAGGCCACGATCCTGCGCCGCGGCGTCGGGTTGACCACCTCGCGGCTCTCGACCCCGCGCATCCCCTCCGGGACGGCCAGCGCCGGCAGCAAGGTGATCCCGATCCCGCTTGCGACGAAGGCCAGCGCCGTGTGGTGGTCGTCGGACCGGGCGACGTAGCGGGGGATGAACCCGGCCGCACGACAGGCGCCGCTGATGATCAGCGAGCAGCCGGTGTTGCTGAAGTCGTTGTCGATCATCGCGTGGTCTGCGAGCGCCGCCAGCGGGAGCTGATCGGCGTACTGCGTCAGGAGGGGATGGCCCTGGGGGGTGACGGCGCGGTAGCCCTCCTCGCTCAGGACGTGCCGGCGGTAGCCGGGTCGCTCGGGGCCCGGGACGTCGGCGGGCTCGGTCACGACCTCGATGTCGCGGCGCACGGGCTCGCGCTGGCCCGCGCTGCCGAGCTCGTCGAGACTCAGCTCGAGCACGAGCTCGGGGAAGTCGCGCTGCAGCCCGCGCGCCACGTGCGGCAGCCAGAACTCCGCGGCGGAGTCGAAGGTGCCGATGGTCAGGGTGCCGGTGTGTCCGTCGCGGAGCTGGTCGACGACCGCGCCCAGCCGGCTGAGGCTCCCCATCACCTCCTCGCTCTCGAGGGCCAGCACCTCGGCGGCCGGCGTGGGGGTGATGCCGCGGCCCGCCTTCTCGAACAGCGTCAGCCCGGTCTCGCGCTGGAGCGCGGAGAGGGACTGGCTGACCGCGGACGGCGTGTAGCCGAGGTGGTCGGCCGCCGCCTGCACGGAGCCGCTGGCCACCACGGCCCGGAAGACCCTGAGTCGCTGGATGTCGAGCATGCTCTCGATCATACAGTGTTGCTTCACTGATCGTAAGAAGTATTCGCTGGTGCTGAACAGTCTTGGGGGCCACCATGGAGTCATGAACCAGCACTCGACCACCGACCGGACCGCCCGCTCCTCCCGCCACGGCCGGCTCCGCACCTTCTTGAAGGACGCGTGGGACGACTCCGTCGCCGCCCACCGCGCCCTGCTGCGGGTCCCGCCGTACGACGACTACCTGATCAACCACCGCAACGAGTACTGAGGTGCCACCGCACCCCCTCGCTCGTCAACCAGCTCGTCACCCGCCGGGAGCCGGCCGCCACGATGGCGACCGGCTCCTCTGTCTTTCTGGGGGCCGTACCGCGAGGGGCGCTCAGGCGAGGTAGAGCTTGCGCAGCCGCTCGGTGACCACCCAGGTCGTGCGGTCGCCCTCGTGCAGCCGGACCAGGACCCCGGGCCGCAGGTCGATCTCGCTGCCGTCCTCGAAGGTCACCGTGCCGGCGCCGCCCAGCACGAGGAACACCTCGTCGGCCTCCACGTCGGTGTCGGTCCCGGGCCCGGCCTCCCAGAGCCCCACCTCGACCGCGGTCGTCACCAGCGCGGCGGACGCCGTCGCGAGCGGCTCGGAGCCGCCATCGGGAGACACCGGGGCGGCCAGGACGTCGGGACTGACCAGCCGTCGAGCGCTCATCGTGGACACGGCCGAATCCTCGCAGAGCGGGGACGCGACCAGAGACGTTCGGGTCCGAACCTCTTGACAGCACCGGGCTGTGACGGCACCCTCTGACGAAAGTCATTCGGATCCGAACGAGATTCTCGGTCCTGCGGTCGGACACCACTGCGCTCTGAGGAGAGCCCGCCATGAGCCAGCTCCAACCAGCCCCCGAACAGACCGAGGAGTCCGCGCTCCACGGCGGCCGCCTGGGAGTCCTCGGGATCGTCTTCTTCGTCGTCGCCGCCGCGGCTCCCCTCGTGGGCATGACCGGCGCCGTACCGGTCGCCATCGTGGTCGGCAACGGCGCGGCCGCGCCCGGTGCCTACCTCGTCGCCGGCATCGTCCTGCTGCTCTTCTCGGTCGGCTACGCAGCGATGTCCAGCAAGGTCACCAACGTCGGTGCCTTCTTCGCGTTCGTGGGCCGTGGGCTCGGGATCATCCCCGGGGTCGGCTCGGCCTTCGTCTCGCTGGTGGCCTACCTGGCGGTGCAGCTGGCGGTCTACGGCTTCTTCGGCGGGGTCGTCACCGCGCAGATGGCCGACAAGGTCGGCATCCACTGGAGCTGGTGGGTCTGGACGCTGATCGCGTGGGCGCTGGTGACCGGGCTGTCCGCGCTGTCGGTCGACGTCGGCGCCAAGCTGCTCGGCGTCCTGATGACTGTCGAGCTCCTGTCGCTGGTGGTCACCGCGACGGCGGTGCTCGTGTCGTCGAAGAAGCCCGACGGCATCCACTTCGGCGCCTCCTTCGCCCCGTCCAACATCTTCGTGGGCGGTCTGGCCAGCACGGCGGGCATCGCCATCGCGTTCGCGTTCGCGTCCTACATCGGGTTCGAGGCGACCGCGATCTACGGCGAGGAGTCGAAGGAGCCGCACAAGACCGTGCCCCGCGCGACGTACCTCGCGGTCATCGCGATCACCCTGATCTTCGGCTACACCGCCTTCGGCATCGTGACCGGCCTCGGCGCCTCACAGGTCGTCGACCAGACCGCGAAGCTCTCCAGCGTCGGCGGGGTCCCGCTGGTCAACCCGGCCAACGTGCTGTTCTCGGTCGCCGACACCTACGTCGGCAGCTGGATGTCCGACCTGATGAGCTGGCTGGTCATCTCGTCGCTCTTCGCCGGCTTGCTGGCCTTCCAGAACAGCGCGGCGCGCTACTTCTACGCGATGGGCCGCGCCGGCGTGCTGCCGCGGTCCCTGGACCGGGTCAACCGCCGCGGCGCGCCGTGGACCGCCACCGTGGTCACCTCGGTGATCTCCTTCGTCGTGATCGTGTTCTTCCAGATCCGCGGCTGGGACCCGGTGCTCAACCTCTTCTACTGGTTCTCCGGCCTCGCGGTGATCGCGATCGCCCTGGTGGAGATCCTGGTCTCGATCGCGGTGATCGCGTTCTTCAGCCGCCACCGTGGCGAGGTGTCCCAGTGGGCGGCGCTGTTCGCACCGCTGCTCTCGATCGGCGGGCTCGCCGTCGGGCTCTGGCTGCTGATGTCGCGCTTCGCGCTGCTGGCCGGCACCGTCAAGCCCGGTGTCGACCCGGTCGCCCACCCGTGGGCGCTCAACACCACCGGCTGGATCCTCGTGCTGGCGCCGTTCGCGATGTTCGTGATCGGCACCATCGTGGGGAAGCTGCGGCTCTCCGACGAGAACGAGGACGCCGTCGCCGACCTGGTGACCTGAGCCGGCGCCGTACGACCCCCTGGTGGAGGGCCACCCCCGAGACGTCGGGGGTGGCCCTTCCCCCTCTCCGGGGTCGGCCCGGCCCACTAACTGGCATACAGACCGTCATTCCTGAGCCGTGCGAACGACGGTTTGTATGCCAGTCAGCTCGGAGGCGCCTGCTGGACGCGTCCGGTGGTGCCGTGGCCGGTCTCAGTCCTCGGTGGTCACCGTCGAGGGGTAGAGGTCCTTGCTGGGGGTGCGGATGCCGCGGAACTCCCAGTCGCCACCGAGGGCGGTCGAGACGACCTCCTCGCTCTCGGTCGGCTGGGCGCCGACATCGGTGCGGATCGGGGTGGGCCCGGTGACGACGTGGTTGGTCAGCCGGCCGAGTCCCTCGACCTCCACCGAGACCTCGTCCCCGGGCTGCACCGGCCGCGAGTTGGCCGGCGTACCGGAGAAGAGCAGGTCGCCGGGCGACAGTGTGATCGTGCGGGCGATGTCGGCGACGAGGTAGTGCATGTCCCACTCCATCTCGTCGGTCGACGCCTCCTGCACCACCGCCCCGTTGACCAGCGTGCGCAGGGTCTTGCCGCGGAAGTCCCAGTCGGTGACCAGGCCGGGCCCGACCGGCGCGAGGGTGTCGGAGCCCTTGACCCGCAGCATCGAGCCCGCGTCGGTGTCGCGGAAGTCGTGCAGGCCGTAGTCGTTGCCGACGGTGTAGCCGGCGATGTAGTCGCCGGCCTCCGCCGGCGAGACGTTGCGGCAGGTGCGGCCGATCACGATGACGATCTCGCCCTCGTAGTTCAGCCACCTGCACCCCTCGGGCCGGACGACGGCCCCGCGGTGGGAGTTCAGCGCCGTGACCGGCTTGTGGAAGTACGTCGGCGCGGCCGGCAGCCGGGTCATGAACTCCTCGGTCCGGCTGGCGTAGTTGAGGTGGACCGCGATGATCTTCGACGGCTCGGTGGGCGGCAGGTGATGGGCCTCGTCGACCCCCACCTCCCGGCCGTCGCCGGCGACCAACGTGTAGCCGCGTCGTACGACCTGGACGGCGGCACCGTCG
>JAHEXO010000101.1 GCA_023252065.1 Nocardioides sp.
GGGGCGCAGCGAGCCGTTGGCGTTGGTGAGCACCGCGATCCGGCAACCCGCCGCGGCGGCCGTTCGCACGCCGTGCACGACCGGGCCGAGGCCGAGACCTTCGTAGAGGTGGGTGCGCCCGGCCAGCACCAGGGTGGCCACGCCGCCCACGTCGTACGACGTGAGGGTGCCGCGATGGCCCTCGGCGACCGGCGCCACGAAGCCCGGCAGGTCGGTCATCGCCAGGGTCGCGACCGGTTCGCCGAACGCGTCCGCGGCCGGTCCCCACCCCGATCCGAGCACCACCAGGGCGTCGTGACGGGGCACGCCGGAGAGCTCCGCGAGTCGCCGCGCGGCCTCTTCGGCGAGCTCCGTGTGGTCATCCATCTTTCAACCATTGGTCCTTCGGAGGCGGGACCCTTGGTAGGGACCGCTGGTGACCTCTAGCACTACGAGCCTATGTGGTTGAAAGGCGAACCTGGACTCACCACGGTGCTTCGGATGGACCGAACACCTAGGAGAAGAAGGTGAAACACCATGCGCGCCACCATTGACAAGCTGGTCTCCTGGACAGGCTTGATCCTCGCCATCGTGCTGCTCGTCGCCGGCGGTCTGCTGACCTGGGCCAGCGTCTTCATCGGCAACCAGGTGCACGACCAGCTGTCCGCTCAGCACATCACCATGCCGACCACGCAGACCGGACTGACCGACCTGCCCAAGGCCGACCAGGCCGCCCTGTCCCAGTTCGCCGGCCAGAACCTGACCAACGGTGCCCAGGCCGAGGCCTACGCCAACCACTACATCGCCGTGCACCTGCAGGGCATCGGTGGGGGCAAGACCTACTCCGAGATCAGCGGCCAGTACATCCAGCAGTGCGCGAGCGACCCGAAGGCCGCTGCCACCAAGGTGTGCACCGACCTCGGTGCGACCCGTCAGACCATGTTCATGGGTGAGACCCTCCGCGGTCTGCTCCTCTACGGGTACGCCTTCGCCAAGATGGGCGTGATCGCCGGCTACGCCGCCCTTGCGTCCTTCGTCGGAGCGGCTCTGCTCCTGGTGCTCGTCGGGTTCGGTTTCTGGCACTCGCGCCGTGCCGAGAGCGTGACCCCGGAGAGCCAGCCGGCAGGCGCGCACGTCTGATCTCCGGCGGTCCGCCAAGGCCGGTGTCCCTCACGGGGCACCGGCCTTAGGCATTCCGGGGAGATGGTGCCCGCCGGCGGGCGCGCACGAGGTCGTGCACGCCCACGACCACGGCCAGGCTGACGAAGCAGATCGTGACCAGCACGGCCTGCCCCAGGGCATGGGCGTAGCCCGCCGCCGTCCTGCTGGTCAGCGAGGCGAAGAAGACCGCACCGATCACGGCCTGGCCCACGGCCAGGCCGATGCGCTGCCCGGTCTGCAGCACGCCGCCCGCGGTGCTGCCCATCAGCGGGTCGACGTCCATCAGGGCCAGGGTCTGGTTGGGCGTGATGACGGCACCCTGGCCGCAGCCCATGACGAACAGCGGTCCGGCCATCGCCAGCGCAGCGTGGTCGGGCGGCACGTGCGGCGCGATCAGCGCCAGCGCGACGGCCCCGAGGCCGAACGTGACGGCACCCCCGACCACCAGGGGTCGCCCCAGACGGGTGACCACGCGCCCTGCGAGCGGTGCCGAGATCGCGCTGCCGACGGCGTACGCCGTGACGCCGAGCGCCGACTGCAGGGCGGTGTAGCCGAGCCCGCGCTGGTAGAAGATCGCCAGCACGAGCGGGAGCCCGGCCATCGCCGGGAAGAAGGTCAGCGCCAGCGTGATCCCCGCGACGTACGACGGGCGGCGGAACAGGCGGAAGTCGACCAGCGGCTCGCTGGACTCCTCGGTCATCCGGCGCTCCCTGCGGTAGAAGAGCACGCCTAGGACGAGGGCGGGCACGGCGAGCCAGGCCAGCCGCGGGTCCTCGAGCGCGTCGTACTCCACGCAGGCGAAGAGCACGCAGAACGTCGCGCCACCGAGCAGAGCGGCGCCCACGAGGTCGAGCTGGTGCTGGACGCTCTCGGTCGGGGCCGGCAGCAGCCGCCGGGCCAGGAGGATGACGACGATCCCGATCGGGAGGTTGATGAAGAACACCAGCCGCCACCCGAAGCCGGGTCCGCCGAGCGCGATCAGCAGGCCACCGACGACGGGGCCGATCGCGGTGCCGAGCCCGACCGTGGTGCCGAGGAGGCCGAAGGCGCGGCCCCGGTCGGCCCCGGTGAACATCTGCTGCACCAGGCCGGACACCTGGGGGTTGATCAGCCCGCCGAAGAGCCCCTGCAGCACCCGCGCGCCGATCAGGACCGTCGCGGTCGGGGCCAGTCCCGACAGCAGGGAGGTGACCGCGAAGCCGGCCACGCCGACCTGGAACATGGTCCGGCGGCCGTGGTCGTCGCCGAGCTTGCCGCCGAGCACCGGCACCAGCCCGAAGGCCAGGGTGTAGCCCGAGACGATCCACTGGAGCTGCGACGGGCCGGCTCCGGTCGAGGCGGAGATCGACGGCAGCGCGACGTTGGTGACGCTGACGTCGAGCAGCGTCATGAACATCGCGCTGCAGCAGACGACCAACGCGACCCAGCGGGCGCGGTCCGTCACAGCGGCTCGACCAGGAGCGCCGTGCCCTCGCCCGCCACCCGGGTCAGCACGATCGTCGCGGCCGCCTCGCCGTGCAGGCCCAGGCGACGGCGCAGGTCCTCGGGGACGACGTCCACGCCGCGCTTCTTGATCGTCAGCGGCCCGACCCCACGGGCGCGCAGGGCCGCCTTGAGCGGTTTCTCGCGGTAGGGGAGCTCCTCGACGACGCGGTACGACGTGGCGAAGGGGGTGCGGAAGGGCGCGTCGCCGGTGACGTAGGCGATCTTCGGGTCGAGCAGGTGGCCCTCGACGCCGGCCGCCACCGCGGTCACCAGCCCGGCCCGGATCACCGCACCGTCGGGCTCGTAGAGGAAGCCGCCCACCGCGCCCGCGCCGGCCCCGGGGTCGTCCTCCTCGGTCAGCGTCGCCAGACCGCCGCGCCCGATCACCGTGGCCCGCCGCGCCGCCATCGCGAGGGCCGGTGACCACAGCACCGCCTCCTTCACCTCGCCGGCGTCGCTGACCCACTCGGCCTCCACGCCGTCGGGCACCAGGCTGTGGGGGATCCCGGGGGCCACCTTGACCGCCGCCCGACCTCGCAACAGCGTCTCCACGAACGTCCACGGGGGCGTCCAGTCGTCCACGTGGAAGCTCCGGCCGCGTCCCGTGCGCCGCGCGGGGTCGGCGTAGGACGTGGCGAAGGGCGAGACGTCGAGCGTCGTGGCGTCGGCGACGCCGACGGCGCCGCCGAGGCCGAGGGCGTCCAGGTTGGCGCGCGCCATCTCGACGCGCAGGGGGTCGAGGTCGACGCCTGCCGTCGTCAGCCCGGCCCGCGCGAACGCCACGAGGTCGCCGCCGATACCGCAGGTCAGGTCGATCACGCTCGGCCCGGCGACCGCGACCCGGGCCGCCCGGTGGGCGGCGACGCGGGCCCGGGTGGCCTGCTCGAGGGCCTCGCGGGTGAAGTACATGTGGCCGGCGTCGTGGCCGAGCTTCGCGGCTGCGTGACGGCGTAGCTCGACCTGGCCGAGCGTGGCGGACACCCGCGCGGCCTTCTCGTCGGCGGAGCCGGGGGCGACCTCACGCAGGCGCTTCTGCACCTGCAGGGCAGGGCCCTCCGCGGTCGAGGCGGCCACGAGCAGCGCCTGACCCTCGTCGGTCAGCAGCCACCGGAACGTCTCGAGGTCCACCGCGCCATCTTGTCAGTGGCCGCGGAAGGCCTCCTCGAGCCACCACGACGGCTCGGTGTCGACCACCTTGGCGTCGACCAGCATCGGGCGCGCGCGTGGTCCGGCGACCCAGCGTCGTACGGCGTCGAGGTCGCCCGGGTCGGTCACCGTCACCGCCTCGAAGCCGAACCCGCGCCCGATCGCCGCGATGTCGGTGTCGGGGAAGACCACGGTGTCGAGCGGCGCGTCGTGGGGTCCGAAGTGGTGCACCTCGGCGCCGTAGGCATGGTCGTCCCAGACGACCACGAGCAGGTCGAGCCCGAGCCGGACGACCGTCTCCAGCTCCATCGCCGACATCAGTGCGCCGCCGTCGCCGAGGGCGGCCACCGTCAGCCGGCCCGGGCTCGCGACCGCCGCCCCGATCGCCGTCGCCAGGCCGAGCCCGATCGACTGGAAGGCCTGCGTGAAGCAGAACGAGCGGTGGTCGGCGACGTCGAGGTAGGCGGCGGGGTAGCCCATGAAGTTGCCCGAGTCGACCGCGACCACCCGGTCGGGCGGCAGGATCGCGTCGAGGTCGCGGGCCAGGGTGCGGGGGTCGACGCGCCCGTCTCCGGAGAGGTCGTCGTAGGCGACGCCGGCCCAGCCGATGCCTGCCTCGAGACGACGTCGTACGGCGTCGGTGCGGTAGCCGCCCTGCCGGTCGGCGACCAGCCGCGACGCAAGCCCGGCCGCCGTCTCCTCGACGTCACCGAGCACCCCGAACGTCAGCTCTCGCTGGGCGCCGAGCGCCTCCGGGGTGTCGTCGACCTGCACGACCGTCTCACCCGGAGCGATCAGCGCGCCGTGGCGCATCGTCCACATGTTCAGGGCGCAGCCCCAGCCCACGACGAGGTCGGCGGCCGCGATCAGCTCGGCCGCGCCGGGTGAGGCGAAGCCGCCCGACACGCCCAGCGACCAGGGGTGGCCCGCGAACAGGCCCTTCGCCACCGCCGACTCGGCCAGCAAGGCACCGGCCGCGTCGGCGGCCGCGGCCACGGCGGGGCCCGCCCGGCGCGACCCACGGCCGGCGACGAACACCGGCCGCTGCGCACGTCGTACTGCGTCGGCCAGCCGTTCGAGGTCGACGTCGGACACCGGCTCGCCGGTCGAGCCGGTCGCGACCGGGGCGTCGGTCCGGCCTGCGGAGACCACGGCAGCCTGCACGCCCAGCGGCAGGTTCAGCAGCACCGTACGGCGGTCGGCCACCGCCGTCCGAACGGCCTCGCGAGCGACCGCCATCGCCGTCGCCGGGTCGTCGACACGCATCGACACCGCGCCGACCGCGCGCGCCAACGCCGGCTGGTCGACGTAGAAGTTCGACCGCGGCTCGGTCGCCTCGGCCGCCACGACGACGACCGGTGTCCGGCTCTTGGCGGCCTCGGTGAGGCCGGTCATCGCGTTGGTCAGACCGCAGCCCTGGTGGACCGTGACCGCAGCGGGTCGGTCCGTGGTCCGGGCGAACGCGTCAGCCATCGTCGCCGCACCGCCCTCGTGCCGGGCCGCGACGAACCGGGCACCGGCCGCGACCATCGCGTTGGTGACGTGGAAGTTGCCCGACCCGACGACGCCGAAGACGTGGTCGATCCCGGCCCCTACGAGTGCCCGGCCGACGACGTCCGCGACCGTGGGCACCTCAGCGCTCGACCAGCGCGACGGCTCGCGCGGGCGCTCCGGAGCCGGTGACGATCGGCAGGGGCCCCACGACCAGCACCGCGCCGGTCGCGGGCAGCCGAGCGACGTTCTGCAGCTGGGTGAGGCCGTACTTGCCGCTGCCCATCAGGTAGGAGTGGCAGGGGAACGGCGGGTCGAAGGAGTGCGCGGCGCCGGCATCGGTGCCGACCGTCTCGACGCCCACGCCCACCACGGGCGACTCCTCGGCCACCCAGCGGGCGCACTCGATGCTCATGCCGGGCGTGTGCGGTCCGGTCTCGTCGGCGTTGATGAACTCGGCCTGGCTCTGCGAGCGGGCGTCCCAGCCGGTGCGGTAGATCATCCAGCCGCCGTCGGGCAGCGCGCCGTGCTCGGCCTCCCAGGCCCGGACGTGGTCGACCTCGAGCAGGAAGTCGGGGTCGGCCGCGCACTCGGCACTGAAGTCGAGGACGACCACCGGCCGGATCAGCCGGTCGACCGGCACGTCGGCGACGTCGGAGCCGTCCCGCCCGGTCACCCAGTGGTTGGGCGCGTCGAAGTGGGTGCCGGTGTGCTCGCCGCTACGGAAGTTGTTCCAGTACCACCCGGGCCCGCGCTCGTCGTACCGGCTGATCTCGTCGAGCTGGAAGCGCGCGGTCTGGCCGAACTCGGGCGGGAGCTGGATCACCGGGGTCTCGGCGCTGAGCCGGGCGGTGAGGTCGACGACCTCCACGGAGCCGTCGGCGAGGGCGTCGGTGAGGGCTGCGAGCACGGACGTGGAGGGAGGCATGGAGGCACGCTACGCCGGAGTTCGGGACCTGCGTTGGCACTCGCTGGCGGTGAGTGCTAGTTTCGGCGTTGGCACTCTCACCCCGAGGGTGCCAGTGCCTGCACCGACGTACGACCCCCGCGACGGCGTACGTCACGCAGGCTGCCAACGTCCGGGAGCCGCTGCTCCCGAGTCCGATCGGATCAGTGGAAAGTGGAGGTCGACATCGTGTCGGTCAACATCAAGCCCCTCGAGGACCGGATCGTGGTCAGGCCCCTCGAGGCCGAGCAGACCACGGCCTCCGGCCTGGTCATCCCCGACACCGCCAAGGAGAAGCCCCAGGAGGGCGAGGTCGTGGCGGTGGGCCCGGGTCGTTTCAACGAGGACGGTGACGAGCGCATCCCCATGGACATCTCCGTGGGCGACAAGGTCATCTACAGCAAGTACGGCGGCACCGAGGTCAAGTACGGCGGGGACGAGCTCTTGATCCTCTCCGCCCGCGACGTCCTCGCCGTCGTTTCCTGATTTCCCGTCGAGTGCTCACGTGGTTGTAACGACAGCCGCGTGAGCACTCGACTCATTCCTGAGTCATGTCCTAGGAGCACTCAATGCCCAAGATCCTGGAGTTCGACGAGAGCGCCCGCCGCTCCCTCGAGCGCGGTGTGGACGCCCTGGCCGACACGGTCAAGGTGACCCTCGGCCCCAAGGGCCGCTACGTCGTCCTCGACAAGAAGTGGGGCGCACCCACGATCACCAACGACGGCGTCACCGTCGCTCGCGAGATCGAGCTCGACGACCCGTTCGAGAACCTCGGTGCGCAGCTGACCAAGGAGGTCGCCACCAAGACCAACGACATCGCGGGTGACGGCACCACCACCGCGACGGTCCTGGCCCAGGCGATGGTCCACGAGGGGCTGCGGGCGGTCGCCGCCGGCACCAACCCCATGGCACTCAAGCGGGGCATGGACGCCGCGGCGGAGGCCGTGAGCGGTGAGCTCCTGAAGGCGGCGCGCGAGGTCGAGTCCAAGGAGGACATGGCCTCGGTCGCCACGATCTCCAGCCGCGACGAGGTCATCGGCGAGCTGCTCGCCGAGGCGTTC
>JAHEXO010000102.1 GCA_023252065.1 Nocardioides sp.
ATGTGGGAGTCCCTGCGGATCATCGAGCAGGCCGCGGACCGACTGGCCAAGCTCGAGGGCGAGCCGGTGATGGTCGCCGACAAGAAGATAGCCTGGCCCAGCCAGCTCGCGATCGGCAGCGACGGCATGGGCAACAGCCTCGACCACATCCGCCACATCATGGGTGAGTCGATGGAGGCCCTGATCCACCACTTCAAGCTGGTGACCGAGGGCTTCCGGGTCCCACCCGGTCAGGTCTACGTCCCGATCGAGTCGCCGCGCGGCGAGCTCGGCGCCCACATCGTCTCCGACGGCGGCACGCGCCCGTTCCGTGCGCACTTCCGCGACCCGTCGTTCACCAACCTGCAGGCGACTAGCGTGATGTCCGAGGGCGGCATGGTCGCCGACGTGATCGTCGCGATCGCCAGCATCGACCCCGTCATGGGAGGCGTCGACCGATGACCGCAGAGCCCACCACGGGCGGGCTGAGCGAGGCCACCTACGGCGAGCTGCGCGAGATCGCGGCCCGCTATCCGCAGGCCCGCTCCGGCCTGCTGCCGATGCTCCACCTCGTCCAGGCCTCCGAGGGCCGGATCACGCCCGAGGGGATCGAGGCCTGTGCCGACATCCTCGGCATCACCGCCGCCGAGGTGAGCGGCGTCGCGACGTTCTACACGATGTACAAGCGTCGCCCGGTCGGCGACTACCACGTCGGGGTGTGCACCAACACGCTGTGCGCGGTGATGGGCGGTGACGTGATCTTCGAGCGGCTCAAGGAGCACCTCGACGTCGGCAACGACGAGACGACCGACGACGGCAAGATCACCCTCGAGCACGTCGAGTGCAACGCCGCGTGCGACTACGCGCCGGTGATGATGGTCAACTGGGAGTTCATGGACAACATGACCCCGCAGTCGGCCACCGAGCTCGTCGACGACCTGCGTGAGGGCAAGGAGGTCCGCTCGACCCGCGGGCCGCGCGTCGTGAAGTGGCGCGACGCCGAGCGGGTGCTCGCCGGCTTCCCCGACGACCTCGCCGACGAGGGTCCGTCCGCGGGAGCGGCCTCGCTGGTCGGCCTCGCCCTCGCTCGCGAGAACGACTGGACCGCACCCGCCACCGACACCGCCGGTAGGCCCGGCAGCACCGCCGACACCGCCACCGAGGCCGCCGAGCAGGCCGACACCAGCCGTGCGGAGTCCGAGACCAAGCAGCAGGAGGCCGGGAAGTGACCGGCGAGATGGGCACCCTCACCCCGGTCCTCACCGACAACTGGGACCAGGAGCGCTCCTGGACCCTGGCGTCCTACGAGGACCGCGGCGGCTACTCCGCGCTGAAGAAGGCGCTGTCGATGGCGCCGGACGACGTCATCACCGCGGTCAAGGACTCCGGCCTGCGCGGCCGGGGGGGAGCGGGCTTCCCCACGGGCATGAAGTGGAGCTTCATCCCGCAGGACAACCCCAACCCGAAGTACCTCGTCGTCAACGCCGACGAGTCGGAGCCGGGCACCTGCAAGGACATCCCGCTGATGATGGCCAGCCCCCACACCCTGATCGAGGGCGTGATCATCAGCAGCTACGCGATCCGGGCCCGCCACGCGTTCATCTACGTCCGCGGCGAGGTCCTCCACGTCGTACGACGTCTCCAGCGCGCTGTGCAGGAGGCCTACCGCGCCGGTCACCTCGGTAAGGACATCCACGGCTACGGCTACGACCTCGACCTGGTCGTCCACGCCGGCGCCGGTCCCTACATCTGTGGCGAGGAGACGGCGCTCCTCGACTCGCTCGAGGGCCTGCGCGGCCAACCGCGCCTGCGCCCGCCGTTCCCCGCCGTGGCCGGTCTCTACGCGAGCCCGACGGTGATCAACAACGTCGAGTCGATCGCGTCCGTCCCGAGCATCATCGGCAACGGCGCCGAGTGGTTCTCCTCGATGGGCACCGAGAAGTCCAAGGGCTTCGGCATCTTCAGCCTCTCCGGTCACGTCGCCAACCCCGGCCAGTACGAAGCGCCGCTCGGCATCACGCTGCGCACGCTGATCGAGCTCGCGGGCGGGATGCGTCAGGGTCACGAGCTGAAGTTCTGGACACCGGGTGGCTCTTCCACCCCGCTGCTCACCGCCGACTACCTCGATATGCCACTGGACTTCGAGGGTGTGAGCACTGCGAAGTTCGACGAGAAGGCCCCCGAGCCCTGGCCGGGAGCGTTCGACGCCGAGCCGCCTCGCTCCATGCTCGGCACGCGTGCCCTGCAGATCTTCGACGAGACGACGTGCGTCGTCCGGGCCGTGCTGCGCTGGACGGAGTTCTACAAGCACGAGTCGTGCGGCAAGTGCACGCCGTGCCGTGAGGGCACGTGGTGGCTGGTGCAGATGCTCGCCAACCTCGAGAAGGGCATCGGCAGCGAGAGCGACCTCGACCTGCTGCTCGACCAGTGCGACAACATCCTCGGGCGCGCCTTCTGCGCCCTGGGTGACGGCGCCACCAGCCCCATCTCCAGCTCGATCCAATACTTCCGCGACGAGTACGTCGCCCATCTCACCGAGGGCGGGTGCCCCTTCGACCCCGTCGCCTCCACCGTGTTCGCCGCCGAGGGAGCCTCAGCATGACCTCACCCCACGACGTTCTCCGCTTCCCCCGCTTCGCTCCTCCAGCGAACAACGCCGCGGGGACCCCGAGATGACGACCTCCGAGGTCGCGAAGACCGACCTGGTCACCTTGACCATCGACGGCGTCCAGGTCAGCGTCCCCAAGGACACCCTGATCATCCGGGCCGCCGAGCAGGTCGGCGTGCAGATCCCGCGGTTCTGCGACCACCCGCTGCTGGAGCCGGTCGGCGCCTGCCGTCAGTGCCTCGTCGACATCCCCGATGCCGGCAACGGCCGCCCGTTCCCCAAGCCGCAGGCGTCGTGCACGCTACCGGTGGCCGAGGGCATGGTCGTCAACACCCAGGCCACGAGCGAGGTCGCGGACAAGGCGCAGCAGGGGATCATGGAGTTCCTCCTGGTCAACCACCCGCTCGACTGCCCGGTGTGCGACAAGGGCGGCGAGTGCCCCCTGCAGAACCAAGCCATGAGCAACGGTCGCGGTGAGTCGCGGTTCGCTGCCAGCGGTGGGGTCAAGCGCACGTTCCCCAAGCCGATCAACATCTCCGCGCAGGTGTTGCTCGACCGTGAGCGCTGCGTGCTCTGCGCCCGGTGCACCCGGTTCTCCGAGCAGGTGGCCGGCGACCCGTTCATCGCACTCATCGAGCGCGGTGCGCTGCAGCAGGTCGGCATCTACGAGAAGGAGCCTTTCGAGTCCTACTTCTCGGGCAACACCATCCAGATCTGCCCTGTGGGTGCGCTGACCAGCGCCGACTACCGGTTCCGGTCGCGCCCCTTCGACCTGGTCTCCACCCAGGGCGTCGCCGAGCACGACGCGTGCGGCTCTGCGATCCGGATCGACCACCGGCGTGGCCGGGTGATGCGTCGGCTGTCCGGCAACGACCCCGAGGTCAACGAGGAGTGGATCACCGACAAGGACCGCTTCGCCTTCGGCTACCTCACCACCGACGACCGGATCACCTACCCGCGCATCCGTGAGGACGGCGAGCTGCGGCCCGCGTCGTGGCCCGAGGCCTTCGCAGTCGCGGCCCGTGGTCTCGCCGAGGCGGGCGCCGCCGGCGTCCTGCCGGGCGGTCGGCTCACCGCCGAGGACGCCTTCGCCTACAGCACGTTCGCGCGGGTCGCGCTCGGCACCAACGACATCGACTTCCGCTCGCGTCCCCACTCCGAGGAGGAGGCCGCGTTCCTCGCCGCCGAGGTGGTCCTGCGCCAGGGCGCGACGTACGCCGACCTCGAGACGGCCAACTCCGTGATCCTGGTAGGCCTGGAGCCCGAGGACGAGGCCGGCACGATCTTCCTGCGGCTGCGCAAGGCAAACCGCAAGCACCGCACCCGGGTCTGGTCGGTCGGCCCGTTCACCACCCACGGCCTGCGCAAGATGGGCGGCACCCTGATCCCGACCGCTCCGGGCGGCGAGACGGACGCTGTCAACGCGCTGGCCCACAACACCGACGTCGAGCTCGACGCCGCCGGCGTGATCCTGGTCGGCGAGCGGATGGCCACCGTGCCGGGCGCGCTGACCGCGGTCGCCTCGCTGGCCCGCATCACCGGCGCCAAGCTGGCCTGGGTGCCCCGACGTGCCGGTGACCGAGGCGCGCTCGAGGCCGGCTGCCTGCCGGGGCTGCTGCCTGGCGGCCGTCCCGTCACCGACGCCACCGCTCGCGTCGACGCCGCCACCGCCTGGGGCGTCGCCGGACTGCCCGAGCAGCCAGGCCGCGACGCCGATGCGATCGTCGCCGCCCTCGCCGCCGGTGAGCTCGGCGGCCTGGTCGTGGGTGGGGTCGACCCCGACGACACCGCCGATCCTGCAGCGTTCCGTGCAGCCCTCGAGGCAGCCCGGTTCGTGGTCGCCCTCGAGCTCCGCGAGACCGACGTGACCCGGGCCGCCGACGTGGTCTTCCCGGTCGCTCCGGTCGTCGACAAGCCCGGCACGTTCGTCAACTGGGAGGGCCGGCCGCGCGAGTTCCCGGCCGTGTTCGTCAACCCCAACGCCCTGCCCGACGCCCGCGTGCTGGCCGGCATCGCCGAGGAGCTCGGCCGGCCGCTCGGCTTCCGCACCTCGGCCGAGGCTCACGACCGGATGGTCGAGATGGGCCCCTGGGACGGCGACCGCGCCACCCTGCCGGAGGCCGCGCCCGCGGCTGCGGCGCCGAGCGACGGCACGCTCGCCCTGGCCACCTGGAAGCTGATGCTCGACAACGGCACCATGCAGGACGGCGAGAAGCATCTCCACGCCACCGCCCGTATGCCGGTCTGCCGGGTGTCGCCGGCGGCCGCCGCGGCGCTGGGCTCGATGGTGACCGTGACCGGCGACCGTGGCTCGGTCACCCTCCCGGTCGAGGCGGCCGGCGACCTCGTGGACGGCACGATCTGGGTGCCCGCCAACTCCACCGGCAACGGCGTCCTCGCCGACCTGGCCTCGCCCGGGTCCGGCGTACGCGTGAAGGGAGCCGAGCAGTGAGTCTCTTCCTCCTCCCCGCTGCGGTCAGCACCGTCTCGCCCAGTGCTGGCGCCGCCGGCCTCGAGCAGTTCGGGCGCGACCCGTGGTGGCTGGTCCTGGTCAAGGCACTGCTGATCTTCGTGATCCTGGTGGTGCTCACGCTGTTCAACATCTGGTTCGAGCGGCGGGTCGTGGCCCGCATGCAGCACCGCATCGGTCCCAACGTCAACGGCCCGTTCGGCCTGCTCCAGAGCCTGGCCGACGGCGTGAAGCTGGCGCTGAAGGAAGACATCATCCCCAAGGCCGCCGACCGATGGGTCTTCCTGCTGGCGCCGGTCATCGCGGTGATCCCGGCCTTCGTGACGTTCTCGGTCATCCCCTTCGGCCCGGTCGTCCAGCTGCCGTTCAGCGACCGCTACACGCCCCTGCAGCTGACCGACATGCCGGTGGCGGTGCTCTTCGTGATGGCGATCGCCTCGATCGGCATCTACGGCATCGTGCTCGGCGGCTGGTCCAGCGGCTCGACGTACTCCCTGCTCGGTGGCCTCCGCTCCAGCGCACAGATGATCTCCTACGAGGTCGCGATGGGCCTGGCCCTGGTCGCGGTCTTCCTCTACGCCGGCTCGATGTCGACCAGCCAGATCGTCGCCGCCCAGAGCACCTGGTGGTTCGGCCTGATCCTGCTGCCGTCGTTCGTGATCTACACGATCTCGATGGTCGGCGAGACCAACCGCGCGCCGTTCGACCTCCCCGAGGCCGAGGGCGAGCTGGTCGGCGGTTTCCACACCGAGTACTCCAGCCTGAAGTTCGCTCTCTTCTTCCTGGCCGAATACATCAACATGGCGACCGTGTCGGCGCTGGCCACCACGCTGTTCCTCGGCGGCTGGCACGCGCCGTTCTGGATCGACCAGATCTGGCCCGGCGCCAACCACGGCTACTGGCCGTTCCTGTGGTTCATGGGCAAGGTCCTGTTCTTCATCTTCATCTTCATCTGGCTGCGCGGCACCCTGCCCCGCATGCGCTACGACCAGTTCATGGCATTCGGCTGGAAGCGGTTGATCCCCTTCTCGCTGCTGTGGATCGTGGCCGTCGCCGCCATCCGCGCGGCGTCGCTCGACGGTGGCGTCGACCGGAAGTACCTCCTGATCGGGCTCGGCATCGCCGTGGTCCTCTTCCTCGCGGTGTTCTTCATCGGTGACACCTCCGAGACCGAGGAGGCCGGGCGCGAGCCCACGCCGCAGGGGTACGACGGTGGGTTCCCGGTCCCGCCGATGCCGGCCGGAGGTGCCGTGCGCGGCGCCGCGGAGACCCTGACGTTCGACACCGGCCGCACGGTCGCGGCCGTCGAGGAGGACCAGACAGTATGAGCTCCCAGCAAGAGGGCAAGTCCCTCAAGGAGCAGCTCTGGGACCCGGTCGCCGGGTTCGGGGTGACCTTCCGGACGATGTTCAGGAAGGTCGTCACCGAGCAGTACCCGTTCGAGAAGCAGCCCACGGCTCCCCGTTTCCACGGCCGGCACCAGCTCAACCGCTGGCCCGACGGTCTCGAGAAGTGCATCGGCTGCGAGCTGTGTGCCTGGGCCTGTCCGGCTGACGCGATCTACGTCGAGGGCGCGTCCAACACCGACGGGCCCGACGGGGAGCGGTTCAGCCCCGGCGAGCGCTACGGCCGCGTCTACCAGATCAACTACCTGCGCTGCATCCTGTGCGGCCTGTGCATCGAGGCCTGCCCGACGCGTGCGCTCACGATGACCAACGAGTACGAGCTGGCCGACGACAACCGGGCCGACCTGATCTACGAGAAGCAGGATCTCCTGGCCCCGCTCCTGCCCGGCATGGAGCAGCCGCCGCACCCGATGCGTCTCGGCGACGACGAGGGCGACTACTACCGCGGCACCTTCAAGGCGCCGGAGAGCGCCCCTGCTGCACCGGCGACGTCCGAGGAGGTGGCGCCGTGATCGCATTCTGGGTCCTGGCCCCGATCATGGTGCTGGCCGCGCTCGGCATCCTGTTCGTGCGCAAGGCGGTCCATGCCGCTCTGCTGCTGGCGGTCGTGATGATGAGCCTGGCCGTGCTCTACGCGGTGCTCGACGCGCCGTTCCTGTTCGCCGTCCAGATCATCGTCTACACCGGCGCCATCTTGATGCTCTTCCTCTTCGTGGTCATGCTCGTGGGCGTCGACGCCTCCGACTCGGTCGTCGAGACGATCAAGGGCCAGCGCTTCCTGGCGATCCTCG
>JAHEXO010000103.1 GCA_023252065.1 Nocardioides sp.
ATGGTGTTCACGCCGGTCGACCAGGCCGGCCCGGCTCGTCGGATGGCGGTCGCGGGCGCGGCCATGGAGATCGTCGCCGCCGAGCGGCTGCTCGACCGCCTCGGGATGGTGGGGGAGCCTTACCGCAGCGGACTGCCCGGGCGGCTGATGAGCGTCTCCCGCACCACCACCGCGGTCGCCGCCGTCGCCACGGCGCTGCTCGGCCGGCGTTCGCGGGTCGTCTCCGCGGTGGCCGGCGCCGCTTGCGTCACCGCCTCGGTGATGACTCGCTTCGGCATCTTCGAAGCCGGCCTCGCCTCCGCCCGCGACCCCAAGTACGTCGTCGTACCCCAGCGCGAACGCCTCGCCCGCCAAGCCCCCCACCCCACCCCCCACTGAAGCGTCCGGGCTGTCCGCTGGTTGAGGAGCTCGCGCTAGCGAGCGTCTCGAAACCACGCGAACCCCGCCACGCTCGCTGGTTCCGAGACGGGCGTAGGACGCCGTCCTCAACCGGTCGGCGAAGGAACTTCTGACGAAATTCGCCGGGGCTGTGGAGAACCAAGATTCTCGGGCCCGGGTTGTCGGTGCCCGCTGCTTGAGTGGTCCCGTGACCACGTCTCCCGCCACCACGAGCCGCGATGCGGTGTCGGCTGCTGGGTCGGCTGGGGTGCTCGACCGTGCGGCCGCTGCGCTGGCGGCGCGGCAGGCCGCGGACGTGGCCTTGCTGGTCGCGGCGATGGAGTGGGCCGAGGCCAACCCCGCCGGTCCCGGGGTCGAGCCGTCGGGGTGGGGCGACGCCGATCTGTTCGGCGAAGGATTCCTGCCGTTGGCCGGCGAGGGTGCGCCGTCGGTGGCGGAGTTCGCGGCGCTCGAGCTCGGCGCCGTCCTGGGCTGGACCGCGACGGCCGCGCAGACCCTGATGGGCGACGCGGTGGAGATCAATCACCGGCTCCCGCGGCTGTGGTCCCTGGTGCTGGCCGGCCGGGTGCCGGTGCACCTGGCCCGTGAGGTCGCCCAGCACACCCGTCCGTTGGCCTACGACGCCGCCCGGTGGGCCGACCGGCTGGTGTGCGCCGACCCGGCCCATCTGGACCGGGTCCGGGTCGCGGCCCTGGTCCGCGAGTCCCGCCTGTTCCACGAGCCCGACCTCGTCGTGGGTGAGGAGGAGGACGACCTGACCTCGCGACGGGTCGACCTGTTCCCCGGACACACCCCGGCCACCACCGAGGTCGTGATGAAGCTCGACACCCGCGACGCCGACGCCTTCGACCGAGCCGTGAGTCAGACCGCGGCCGCGCTCAAGGCGCTGGGAGCCGCTGACCCCCTCGGCGTACGCCGCGCCCGCGCCGTCGGCGTCCTGGCCGACCCCCAACGCGCCCTCGACCTCCTCACCCACACCCAGAGCCAGAGCACCGATCCCGGTCAGCGTGTCGGGCCGGCGGCGGTGAAGCCGGAGGCCGTGCTGTGGCTGCACGTCACCGAGGCGACCCTGCGCGATCTCGACACCCACGCCGGTGCCGTCGACGCCGGCCCGCTCGGCTGCCTCTCGACCGACCTGGTCCAGACCTGGCTGACCGGGTCGACCGTGGTGGTCCGGCCGGTCCTCGACCTGGCCCGCGCCGACGCGGTCGACGCCCACGACCCGCCGGCATGGATGGCCGACCTGGCCCGGCTCCGCGACCCCTGTTGTGTCTTCCCCGGCTGCCGACGCCGCTCCCGCGGCTGCGACCTCGACCACATCCTCGCCTACATCCCCATCGACCACGGCGGACCACCCGGTCAGACCCGGCCGGCCAACCTCGCCCCTTTGTGTCGGCGACACCACCGCGCCAAGACCCACAGCAACTGGCGCTACCGACGCCGCGACGACGGCAGCTACCGATGGACCTCACCCACCGGTCGGAGCTACGTCGTCGCGCCTGCCCGACCTCTCCGCCGCTAGACCCCGCGTGGTTTCGAGACGCTCGCTAGGGCGAGCTCCTCAGCCGGCGGGGCGAGCTCGCGGCTCCTCGAGGTGGGAGCGCCGATCTTCCGGCTCTCCGGCCCACGACTTTCGCTGTTCGGCTCCGTCGGCTCCTCAAGTGCTGCGAAACTCCACCCCATCTCGGATCACCGGCATACCTCCAGGGGGAGTAGGAACTTCGAGATGCCCGAACTTCATGACCTTTTCGCGACGCCAGACCAGGAAGACATGGGGGTGCCTCTGCCAGGTCGCCGGGTGCGCGTGATCGACGCCGTCCAACAGCCCGAACCCGAGCCCCGGCTGGTCCGCAGGGCCGACACCGGACGGGTGTACGTCACCACGGAGTACAGCGAGCTCGACGACGGTGGCGTCGTACCTCATCAGCTCTACGACGTGACCGAGGACTTCGAGCAGCTTTCCGAAGACCCGCACGTCCCGTTCGGGCCGGCCCTGTACGCGATCGCCAGCCGCGTCTACGACGTCGCGGTCGAGGTGAACCCGGACGCGACCAGGGCCTCCCGGATCGACGCCATCGCATCGAGCCTCGCCTACACCTTCCGCGGCCCGTCGTCCGACTAGGCACCCTCGGGCTCCTCGCTCGGGCAGTGTGTCAGTGGTCGAACTGACACTGCATCAACCTCGATCCACCCCATTTCGGGAGTCCCGGCGCGGGCGGCATTTTCTAGCCGCTTGTGCCGAGGGTGCCTCGTGGGTACGAAGGTGACATGACCCTCGACGTGCCCCGACGCCTCACCCAGTACGCCGCGGGGGGAGGGTGTGCCTGCAAGGTCCCGCCCGGAGAGCTCGAGCGAGTGCTGGCCGACCTGCCGGGCGGCAGAGCCACCGCCGACCTCCTGGTCGGGGTGGAGCACGGCGACGACGCTGCCGTCGTACGCCTCGACCAGCGGCGGGCCCTGGTCACCACCGCGGACTTCTTCACCCCGGTCGTCGACGACCTGCGGGACTGGGGCCGGATCGCGGCGGCGAACGCGATGTCCGACGTCTGGGCCATGGGCGGTGAGCCCGTGGTCGCGGTCAACCTCCTGGCCTGGCCGCGCGAGGTGCTGCCCTTCGACCTCGCCGCCGAGGTGCTGGCCGGCGGAGCCGAGACGGCGGAGGAGGCAGGCTGCCATCTGGCGGGGGGTCACAGCATCGACGACTCCGAGCCGAAGTACGGCCTTGCCGTCACCGGGATCGCCGACCCCGAGCACCTGCTGCGCAACGACGCCGGCGTGGCTGGGCTGCCCCTGACCCTCACCAAGCCGTTGGGCCTGGGAGTCCTCAACAACCGGCACAAGGCGACCGGTGAGGTGTTCCCGGAGGCCGTGGCCACCATGACCGCTCTCAACCGCGACGCTGCCCGGGCTGCTCTCGACGCGGGAGTCCGCTGCGTCACCGACGTGACCGGCTTCGGACTGCTGGGCCACCTGTTCAAGCTCTGCCGGGCCAGCGGGGTGGACGCCCAGGTCGACGCGGCCGCGGTGCCCTACCTCGACGGCGCACGCGAGTCGCTGGCCGACGGCTACGTCCCGGGCGGCAGCCTCCGCAACCTCGACTGGGTCCGTCCGCATCTCGACGCGGACATCGGCGACGACGAGCTGGTCCTGCTCGCCGATGCGCAGACCTCCGGCGGCCTGCTTGTGGCCGGCGAGCTGCCGGGACATCGGGTGGTCGGTCGGCTCGTCGCGCGCGCCGGGTCGGCGCCCACCATCACCGTCCGCTGACAGCGGGTCAGTGCAGCCGCAGGTCGCGGCGGTCGAAGACCGGAACGGCGACCGCGAGCACGACCACGGCCTCGTGGACACCCGGCCGGCGGGCTCAGCGACCGGGGCCTGAGCACTACGTCCCTGCCGCACACGACCGACGGCCCGGGCCCTAGGACCCGGCGAGGGCCACGATGGGAGTAGCGACGACCTGCACGCGCAGGCCGGGATCACGGAGGAGGTCGTGATGTCGGAGCACACAACGGCAGCAGCCGGGAGCATCGTGGTCGGCGCCGACGGTTCCGAGCGCGGGCTCGTCGGGGTGCGGTGGGCGGCACGGGAGGCGCAACGGATCGGAGTCCCGTTGTACGTCGTGAGTGTGGTCCCGACCTTCTCTCCGTCCGGACCGCTCCTGGTCGTCCCCGAGAGCGACCTGCGGGGGCACGGCAGTCGGGTCGTCGACGACTCGCTGAAGAGCGCCCACGAGGAGGCACCCGACCTCGACGTCCGTGGCACCGTGGTCTCCGGGCATCGGGTCTCGGAGCTGGTCCGCTTCTCGCGGCCGGCGTCCCTGCTAGTCCTGGGCGCGCGTCACCTGAGCCTGACCGAGCACGTCTGGACCGGGGCTACGGTCACCGGCGCCGTCAGCCGTGCGTCGTGCCCCGTTCTCGTGGTGCCGGCGGCCTGGGAGCCCACCGATCCAGCCACCGGCGACGTGGTGGTCGGTTTCAAGCAGCCGCGGCACGCCGACGAGCTGCTGTCGGCCGCGTTCGCCAGCGCGTCCGACCTGGGGGTCGGTCTCCAGGTGCTGCACGTGTGGCGCCTCGAGGGTGTGTACGACGACATGGTCGCCGGTCATCACGACGAGGAGGTGGAGTGGGCGCGTGAGGAGCGCGGCGTGATCGAGCGGCAGCTGCGTGACCTGCGCGAGTCCGACCCGGAGGTCACCGTCAAGGTGCGGGTCATCCACAACCGCCCTGCGAAGGCGCTCGTGGAGGCCTCGACGCACGCCCAGCGGCTGTTCATCGGCAAGCCCGCGCACGGCGGCAACGTCCACCACCTCGGCCGTACGGCGCGGGGGGTGCTGCGCGGCAGCGCGTGCCCGGTGCAGGTGCTGCAGGTGTCGCGGACTGCCGTCTACAGCGGTCTCGACGTCGAGCGGAACGGGCACCTGGTCCGCGAGTGACCGGGCCCATGCCCCGCCATACCTGGACCGTGCGTGTCGAGCTGTGCGCGCCGGCGCCACCCGTCGGGCGCTGGCCGACCTGAGCGAGGCGATGCGGTGCTGGAGGAGCAACCGGTCATCGGCCGCGGCGGCTCGGCGGCCCATGTGCGTGAGGAGCCGCCCGGTCACTCCGCCGCGGCGCGGGCGGCAGCGACCTCGTCGGTGGCGCCCTCGGTCGCCAACTGACCGCTCTGGTCTTCCAGGTGCGCCCGAACGAACCAGTGGAACAGCTCGAGCTTCTCGGTCTGCCCGATCACGACGTCCTGGGTGACCGGGTCGAGGTCGTCGAGCTCGGCGATCACCTCGCGGTTGGTGCTGATCACGCCGCGGTAGACCAGGTCGAGCGCGCCGAGGTGCTCCTGCGTCGTGGCGCGGCCGATCGAGTAGTCGTCCCAGTCCCGCTCGGCGACGATCGCGCCCGGCGTCCCGTGGGGCGACCCGCCGAGGGTCGCGATCCGCTCGGCCAGGTCGTCGGCGAAGTCGCGGACCATCTCGACCTGCGGGTCGATCATCTGGTGCACCGCGATGAAGTGCGGTCCGACGACGTTCCAGTGCACGTGCTTGAGGGTCAGGTGGAGGTCGTTCATGGCGTGCAGGCGTGACTGAAGAAGGGTGATCGTGCGGGCGGCCTGGTCGCGGTCGAGCCCGGGCGTCGTGTAGTGGAGATCGCGAGAGGAGGACATATACGCCCTGTACCCACCTGTGCGCGACGTGTGCGTCCTTGTCGGGGAGGATCTGGTCAGGAAGGCGCGACGAAAGGCGCCCGACGGAAGGCGAAGGACGGACGATGGCGGAGGAGCCGCAGGACGCGTCGGCCGACGACGGCACCGCGCACTCACGGCGTCGCCGCCCGCGGTGGATCCGGGCCATCATCATGGTGGCGCTCACCTTCGCCGCCATCTTGTACGGCGTGGTGCCGAGCCTGGTGTCCGCGCGCAACGACATCGACGTGCTCCGGAGCGCCTCGCTGCTGTTCCTGGCCGGGGCGCTCCTGCTGCAGATCGTCTCGTGGCTCTGCTACACCGCCCTCACCCGCGCCGTGCTGCCGCGGGGGACCGGCGTCGGCTGGCCCACCCAGCTCGCGATCGACCTGACCGGCTTCGGCGTCAGCCACGTGCTCCCCGGGGGAGGGGCCACGGCGATGGGCCTGCGCTACCAGATGATGACCTCGGCCGGGATCCCGCCACCGACCGTGGTCACGACCACGGCGACCCAGACCGTGCTCAGCGACGTCGCCCTGGCCGCCTGCTACCTGATCGGTGCCGTGCTCGCGGTCCCCACGGTGATGGAGCACCGCTCGCTCCAGGTCACCGCCGCGATCGGCCTGGTGCTGGTGGTCGTCCTGGTCGTCGGCAGCGCCCTGCTGGTCCGGGGCCACAGCCGGCTGGTCGAGCGCCTGCAGGAGGCGCAGAGCCGGTTCGGCGAGTGGCTCCAGCCCCGGGTGACCCGGATCAGCCACGAGCTGGTCTCGTTCCTGCGCGACGGCACCCGCACCGTCCAGGCCGGCGTCTTCTCGATGGCGAACTGGCTGCTCGATGCGGCTTGTCTTTACGTGTGCCTCCTTGCCTTCGCCGGCGACCACATCAGCCCGCCCCTCGTGCTCACCGCCTACGGCTTCGCCAGCCTGGTCGGCCTCTTGCCGCTCACCCCCGGCGGTCTCGGTGTCATCGAGGGCACCCTGATCCCTTTGCTGATCGCGCTCGGCACGTCGTCCCCGGTGGCCGTGCTCGGCGTCCTCACCTGGCGGGTCCTGCAGTTCTGGCTGCCGGTCCCGGTCGCCGCCGTCTGCTACGCCGGCCTGCGCATCTCGCGCCGGGTGAAGGCGTCCGACGGCCTGGTCGTGAGCGACCCGTCAGCATCCGCACCGGGCCCGTCAGGAAGGCGTTAGGAATCTGGCAGTCCGGCCTCCGACTGCCGTCTGATGGGAGACGTGGGTCTCCCGTCCTTCGGAGGTGTGTGGTGCCCGATGTCGCCCTTGTAGCGCTGACGATCGCAGTGTCCCACCACCCGCCCGACCTGGTCATCCTCGACCTCGGCCTCCCCGACATGGAGGGGACGGACGTGATCGCCGGGCTGCGGGGCTGGACGACGGCGCCGATCATCGTGCTCACCGGTCGCACCGAGCAGCTCCAGAAGATCGCGGCTCTCGACGCCGGGGCCGACGACTACGTCACCAAGCCGTTCGGCATCGAGGAGCTGTTCGCGCGGATGCGGGCGGTCTCGCGCCGGGTCACGCCGCAGGCCGAGCCCAGCGTGCGGCTGGGGGAGTGGGTGGTCGACCTGGCCGCCCACCGGGTGCGGCCGGCCTCCGGGGAGGGCGACGACCAGAAGCTGACACCGACCGAGTGGCGGATCCTGGAGATCCTGGTACGCAACCCGGGCC
>JAHEXO010000104.1:0-1405 GCA_023252065.1 Nocardioides sp.
CTGGGCTCCACCGACGTCTCCGACGTGGCGGGCTGGACTGCCACGGCCACGACCGCCTGGAAGCACGCCTACACCGCGACCATCGCACCGGCGGAGGTCTGGGTCGACGGCAGCCCGCTGGCAGCAGCCTCGAGCGCGTCCACCACGACCTCCGGCACCTTCTTCTACGACGCCGCCGCCGGCCAGCTGTACGTCGACGTCGGCGGCGGCAACCCGGCGACCGGGCACACGGTGGAGGTCGGTGCGCGCAACTTCGGGATGCTCCTGAGGAACGTCACGGACTACGTCGTCTCGGGCTTCGCGGTCCGCGAGACGAACCTGGCCGGCGTCTACCTCGACACCACCAGCCGGGTCTCCCTGTCGGGGATCACGGTGACCCAGGCCGGCACCCACGGCGTGACCGTGGACAACTCGACGCAGGCCGCGCTCGACCACATCACGTCGAGCAACAACCAGTCGACCGGGGTGCGCCTGTTCCAGGACACCAACAGCACCCTCAGCACGTCGTCGACGCACGACAACCAGTTCCACGGCGTGAGCGTGCAGGGCGGCCAGGGCAACACGATCTCCGGCGTCACCTCCTACCGCAACCTCAAGCCTGGCACCCGGGTGGCCGACGGCATCGACGTCAGCCAGTCCGCGGTCGGCACCGTGGTGCAGCGGTGCACGACGTACAACAACGACGACTCGGGGATGGAGGCCTTCACGGGCGCGACCGGCACGGTCTTCCGGCGCAACCTCAGCTACGACAACGGCGACCACGGCATCGACAACTCCAACGGGCCCAGCTCCACGGTCGTCTCCAACACCGTGGTCGGCAACGCCACCGCCGGCATCAACTTCGAGGGCGGCTCGACCGGAGCTCTCGTCCGCGACAACGTCACGATGGACAACGCCGTCGGGAGCACCCGGACCGTCGGTGAGATCCGGGTGGACACCTCCTCGATCCCGGGCACCAGCCTGGACCGCGACCTGGTCTTCCAGACCGCGGCCGGTGGCACCGTCTTCGAGTGGGCGGGCACGAACTACGCCACGCTCGCCGCCGCCACCGCGGCGAGCGGCCAGGAGACCCACGGCATCAACGCGAACCCGGTCTTCGTGAACCTGACGGCGCGCGACCTCCGGCTCGGAGGCGACTCGCCGGCCATCGACGCGGCGTACACGGGCTTGGCCGCCTGGGCCCCGGCCGACCTCAACGGCAACCCGCCGGCCGACGACCCCGCCGTCACCGACTCCGGGAACGGTCCGGACGCCGTCGCCGACCTCGGTGCCCTGGAGTACGCGGGCCCGGCCGCCATCGGCTCGGCGACCCCGACGACCGGCTTCGCGCCGCTCGACGTCGCCGTCAACGGCTCCGCCAGCACCAGCCTGGGCGCACCGATCGACTCCTACAGCTGGGTCTGTG
>JAHEXO010000104.1:1415-7215 GCA_023252065.1 Nocardioides sp.
TGTGGCAACGGGACCACCGTCACCGGCTCGACCGGCACCTGCCACTACACGACGGTGGGCAGCTACTCGCTGGTCCTGACCGTGACCGCGGCCGGCGTCAGGGACACCTGGTCGACGACGATCACCGTGGCCAAGGACGCTGCGCCGGTCCCGGCGCTGACCTACGCGCCCAACCCGCTCTACGTGAACCAGACGGCCACGCTCAACGCCTCCGGGTCGACAGACAACGACCCGTCGCCGATCGCGACCTACTCCTTCACCTGCGGCAACGGCACGGCGGCCCAGGTGCTGACCACACCCACGACCACGTGCGTCTACACCAGGTCGGGGAGCTACACCGCCTCCGTCACCGTCAAGGACACCGCAGGTCTGAGCGCGACGAAGTCGGTCACCGTCAAGGTGCTCGCCGACGCGGCGCCGAAACCTGTGCTCAGCCTCTCGTCCACCAAGACCAGCCGCGGCGGCTCCATCGTCGCCGACGGCTCGGCCTCGACCGATGCTGACGCGACGCCCATCGCGACGTACCGCTTCAGCTGTGGCAACGGAGTCACGACGGCCGACCAGCCGTCACCCCGGACCACGTGCACCTATCCCACGACCGGCCAGTTCACGGTCCAGCTGTGGGTGACCGACACCGGCGGCAACACCGCCTCCACCACCACGAAAGTGCAAGTCAGATGACTCTGCAGGAGATCTTCCAACGCATCATCCGGGCCCACTGGGTCACGATCAGCATCTGCATGCTGCTGCCGGTCCTGCTCGTGCTGGGGCTCGAGACCCGGCACTCCACCGAGTGGACCGGGTCCGTCCGGGTCCAGGTCGTCTCCGCGGCACCGGTCTCGACGACGGAGGCCGACGCGGTCAGCTCGCGGGTGCTGGCGCTGGCCACGACGCCGACCCTGGTCCAGAAGGCGCTGTCCGAGGCGGGCATGAGAGACGACCCCGCCAAGGTCGCCCAGCACCAGGTCTCCGCCACCCGCCTGGGGGAGTCGCCGGTGGTCGACGTCACCGTGACGGCCTCCAGCCCCGACAACGCCAAGAAGCTCTCCGCCGCCCTGGTGCAGCAGGTGGTGCAGTTCATGAACGACGGCAGCCGGCCCGCGCTCGACCAGGAGCTCTCCAGCCTCGGGAGCAGCATCGCCAAGGCCAACCAGCAGCGGGGCGACCTCACCGATCGGCTCGCCAGCACCGCCTCGTTGACCCAGCGCGAGGTCCTGAACGTGCGCATCCGGGCTCTGGACGAGCAGATCAGCCAGCTCGCCACCCAGCGCTCGGCGTTGCTCCAGACCAAGCTCAGCATCGACCAGGCCGTCGTCATCGACGGTGACAACCCCCAGGTGACGCAGGTCCCGTCGGGACTCCTGCCCCGGATGGCGCTGGCCCTGGTGCTCGGCCTGGTGATCGGCCTGGCCCTCGCCGTCCTGCTCGAGACCCTTGCCCCGAGGCTGGCCGGGATCCGGGCCCTGGCCCGCACCCTGGCCGCTCCTGTCCTGGGCCGCACCGACCAGAAGCCGTCGGAGCTGGCGGCAGCCATGACCCTGACCGCACGGCGCCAGGGGGTCGAGACCGTCGTGCTGCTGGGCGTGGACTCCCGCGACAGCTCGGTCGCGACCGCCCTCGTCGGCCGGCTGCCCAAGCCCGGCTCCGCGGATGCACCCTCGAACCCGGGGGCCAAGGCCGGGCCCGGGGCGAGGACCGGCGCCAAGTCGGCCGCTGCGGCCGGCCGCACCCGGAACGGCCCGCGGCAGCAGCAGCAGCAGGTCAGCGACCCGTTCACCGTGACCGAGATCGCGTTCAGCAGCCTGGACGGCCTCACTCCCGAGGCCGAGCGGACCGCCGGAGTCGTGGTCGTCTCCTCAGGCTCCTGCCACGTCCGCGACGTCGACAACCTGCAGGACCGGCTCACCGCTCTGCGCTGGCCGGTGATCGGCATCGTCCAGGTCACCTCTTCGCTGTCCAAGGGCACGTCATGACCCCGCTCACCTTCGTCACCGGATCCGCAGTCGTCGGGCTGGAGCCGCGGACCCAGCACTTCCGCGACGCCGTCCTGGACGCGGCCGGCGCGCCGGAGGTGCTCGGGATCCCGGCGGCACCCAACCTCGTGGTCGCCGAGGCCGCGCCCGACCGGGCCGCCGACCGGGCCGCGACGGTGCCGGTGACCCGCGGGATCACCCGCGAGCCGGACGGGACGGTGGTCATCGCCAGCGCCGGTGGCTCCGGCTACCGCCAACGGTGGCAGGTGGGCGAGGACTCCGTCCGGGTGGAGTCGCAGTGGTCGCCCTCGGCCAAGGAGTCCCTGGCCGCGAGGGGACTGCCTTCGCGCTTCCGCGCTCTCCGGGCCCAGGTACTCCTCCACCACCCCGTGCTCTGGTGGGCCTCGCTCGAGGGGCTGGCGCCGTTGCACGTCTCGGTCGTCGAGGTCGGCAGCACCAGCGTCCTGCTCGCGGGGCCGGGCGGGGTCGGCAAGACCAGCCTGGTGGTGGGCGAGCTCGCGGCAGGTGCCCGGGCGACCTGCGACAACCTCGCGGTCAGCGACGGGTGCGACGTCTTCGGTCTGCGTGAGCCCCTGCGGGTGCCGGCGCAGACAGCCGGCCGCCGGACCGGCCCGCGCGCCGCTCACGGTCGCCGTGAGCAGAGGTGGCGCCAGGTGGCGCCGTCGCTGCGCCCCGACGTCGTGGTCGTCGTACGACGCGACGGCGGCACGCCGGGTCTGCGGCCCGTGGACCGCGACAGCGCCCACCGCGCGCTGGTCGCCGGGACGATGGCCGCCGGCGAGCTGATGCGCTTCTGGCCGTTGGCCGCCGTGCTCGGTCTCGCCACCGGAACGGGGCCGGTGCTCCCTCCGGTCGACGACGTCGCCCGCACGCTGGTCGACCGACTCCCCTGCCATGAGCTGCGGCTGGGTCACCAGCCGGGCGAGCGCCTGCACGACCTCCTCGCCGACCTCGTCGGCACCGCGGAGGTGGCCCGATGACTGCCACCCGAGATGCAGGAGCTCGGATCGAGGTCGCCCAGATCGTCACCCGGTTCATCGCCGGAGCCGGCGGGGTCGCGCTGCGCGGCGCGCTCAGCCTGGACCCTGAGCGCTACCGGGTCACGATCGTCACCGGCGAGGGCGGTGCCCTCACCGACCGTGCCGCCGAGGCGGGGATGAAGGTCGTCCTCGAGCCGTCCCTGGTCTCCCCCATCGCGCCGCGCAGTGACGCGACGGCGCTCTCCCGGCTCACGACGATCTGTCGTGACGAGGGGTTCGACGTGGTGCACACCCACAGCGCCAAGGCCGGCGCCCTGGGTCGCATCGCGGCGCACCGGGCCGGGGTCCCGGTCGTGGTCCACACCTACCACGGGTTCCCATTCCACGACTTCCAGGACCCGGTCCGGCACGCCGCGTACGTCGCCATCGAGCGGCGGCTCTCGCGGATCACCGACCACGTGCTCGCCATCGGCACCGGCGTGGCCGCCGAGGCGCTCCGGCGCGGCCTGGCCCGGCCTTCCAACCTGCACACCGTGGCGCCCGTCGTCGAGTCGGTGACGGTACCCAAGGACGCCTGGACCCGGTCGGCGGCGCGTGCGCTGCTCGGGCTGCCGGACGACGCCACGGTGATCGGCACGGTGGCGCGCGCCGACTTCCAGAAGGCGCCCGAGCACCTGCTCGCCGCGCTCGAGCAGATGCGGCACACCGAGGCGATCGTGGCCTGGGTGGGCGGCGGCCCGCTGGTCGAGTCGATCCGGAAGCGAGCCGCAGAGCGCGGCCTGGCCGACCGGTTCCTGATGCTCGGCGAGCGCTCGGACGTGGCCCAGGTGCTGCCGGCCTTCGACGTCTTCGCGCTGCCGAGCCGCTACGAGGGGCTTCCGTGCGCGATCGTCGAGGCGATGCGGTGCGGGATCCCGGTCGTGGCGAGCTCGGTGAACTCGGTGCCCGACCTCGTCATCCCCGGTCGCAGCGGCGTGCTGGTGCCACCCGGACGCCCCGACCTGATGGCCGAGGCCGTCGACGGCCTCCTGGACGACCCGGAGCGGGCCGAGCGCCTCGTGGCCGGCGCTGCGGTGCTCGCGGGTGAGACCTACGACGCGGAGCGTCTCGCTGTCGTGCTCGACGAGGTGTACCGGTCGGGCCTGACGGCACACACGCTGGCGATGGCGGGGTGAGGGACATGGGTGCGTGGAGCATGGTGCGGCCTCGTCCGGGCCTGCGACCCTCGGTGAGCGCGGTGCCGGTGGCGGCCGTCGACCAGCCCGCGCCCCCGTGGCTGACCCTGTGCCCGGCGGAGGCACGCCTGCTCCGTGACCCCGACCCCCGCCTGCTCCGGCGCATCCCGTCCGGCCGCACGCTGGTCCTGGTCAGCGACCGCACGTGGGGACGACGCCGGCTCCGGCGCGCGGCCCGGCTCGGCGGTCTGGTCGTCGACCGCGAGCTGCTGGTCCTGCCCGGCACCCGGCGCGCCCTGGTGACGGTCGACGAGGACCCCCAGGCGGTGCACCACCTGTGGGACTCGGTGGCGGCCGTACCTCCCGGGCTCACCTGGGCCTCCCTCCCGCTCACCGGCGTGCTGCTGCTCGCGCGCAGGCTGCCGTGGCAGTGGACCGGGGCCGTCCTCGGCGGTCACGTCCTGGTCGGACGGCGGCCATGACCGGCATCCCGACGCGTGCGGCGGACCTGGTGGCGGGGCCCGTGCGCGGCGTCCTGCTGTCGCTGTCCCGCGACCCCGACGCCAAGCTCACCTTCGTCGCCACGTCGGGCCGGCGGCCCGGCGAACAGCTCGCGGTGAAGCTGCCGACCACCCCGCGCGCCTCCACAGCGGTCGAGACCGAGGGCCGGATGCTCGTCGCGCTGCGCCGGCTCCCGCTGGGCGCCCTGCACGACACGGTGCCGCGGTACGTCGAGTCGATCCAGGAGGACGGCACCACCGTCCTGGTCTCCACGCTGGTCACCGGCACTCCTATGAGCGTGGGCTACCACCGCTACCTGCACACCGCCCGGCCCGACGCCGTACGCGCGGACTTCCGGCGCGCGGGCGGTTGGCTGCGGGCGTTCCAGCGGCAGACCGGCACGACCACCGGCCCGCTCACCTGGCCCGCCACCGTGCACGACGAGGTGGCCGGCCGCTGGGACGGTCATCCCGACCTGCCGGCTGCGCTGAGCCGCCTTGCCGGTGCCCGCGAGCGCCTGGACGCACTCACCACCCCCACCACCGTCGTCCACGGAGATTTCTGGTTCGGCAACGTGCTGGTCACCGACGACGCGGTCTCCGGAGTGATCGACTGGGAGGCCGGCTCGCCGGCCGGGTGCCCGCTGCGCGACCTCGCCCGCTTCGCCCTCAGCTACTGCCTCTACCTGGACCGGCACACCCGCCCGGGTCACCGCGTCCTGGGTCACCCCGGGCTACGGCGCTCGACGTTCGGAGCTGGGGTCCGGTACGGCCTGCTCGGCTCCGGCTGGCTCCCGGCCCTGGTCCGCGACTTCCTGGGCAGCGGGCTGGAGGACCTCGGGCTCCCCCGCGGCGCGTGGTACGACGTGGCGCTGGTGGGGCTCGGAGAGGTCGCGGCCACGGCCAACGACGAGACCTTCGGCGCCGACCACCTGTCCCTGCTCGCCGGGCTGCCCGCCCATCCCCGGGTGGAGCGGAGACAGCCGTGACCACCCTGGCCACGACCCCCACCGGCTCGCTCCGGCCGGCCGTCGCCACCGACTCGGGAATCCTGCCGGCGGTGGCGGGCACCGCCACCTGCCTGCTGCCGTTCCTCTCCCCGGCCGGTCCCGGCAACACCGCGGCGGCCGACCTGGCGATCTGCGCCGCGA
>JAHEXO010000105.1 GCA_023252065.1 Nocardioides sp.
GGTGATGAACAAGGTGGTCACCGTGCTGATCCCGAAGGCGTAGCAGACCAGGATCGCGGCCAGCCCCAGCCCGAGCGCCCAGAGGCCGAGGAGGATCGCGCCGGGGAGCGCAGCCACGAGGTGCCAGGGCGCGGACAGCGGCGCCAGCAGGACGTCGTACCACCGCGCGCCGCGGAGGCGGCGTCGGTCACCGGCGGCGGTCAGGGTCAGGGTGCAGGTGCGCAACAGCCAGGCGGTGACCAGGAGGAAGGTGAGTGCCCAGAACGGCCAGGCGGCGACGGCGGCGCCGGAGACAAGGCCGAGCGCGGCGATGAGTGAGCCGCGCCGGAACGCCAGGGCCCGGCGCTCGCCCGGCGGCGCCCGGTCGGCGTCGAGCGGCAGCGCATCGGGGTCGTCGAGGGGGAACGGGCGGGTGAGGGCGACCGGCGACGCCGTCGGGGGCAGGATCGGCATCAACGGTGGGACCGCTGGGCTGCTCGGCGCCTCGACCGGACCGACCCGGGTGAGCGCCGCGGCGTTCTCGTGGGCGGCCAGTGCGAGCGGGATCGTGTACGGGTCGTCCTCGGTCGTCGGGGCGACCGCCCGGGCGACCCCGGCGTCCGCACCGAGCCGGGCGAGGATCTCGGGCAGCGTCGGCCGCCGGTCGGGCTCGGGCTGGAGGGCCGCGGCGACGATCTCCCGCAGGTCGTCGGGAAGCCCGGTCAGGTCGTGCTCGCCGCGACGGACGCGGTCCATGATCGCCATGGAAGGGCCGCGGCCGAACGGCGGGTTGCCAGTGCCGGCATAGGCGACGGTGGCGGCCCAGGAGTGCAGGTCGGAAGCGGTGGTGGCATCGTCGCCGAAGAGGATCTCGGGGGCGAGGTAGCCGGGGGTGCCGAGCAGCCAGCCGGTGTGGGTCAGCTTCGGGTCGTCGGCCACCCGGGCCAGCCCGAAGTCGATGAGGATCGGGGCCCGGCCCTCGAGCAGGATGTTGGACGGCTTCACGTCGCGGTGCAGCACGCCGGCGGCGTGGACGCCGGCCAGCCCCTCGGCCAGGCAGCGGGCGAACCAGCGCAGGTCGCCATCCTGGATCGGACCCTCCTGCGGCACGTGCTCGTGCAGGCTCAGGCCGGGCACGTAGCGGGTGGCCACGAACGGCACCGCTCCCCAAGGGTCGGCGTCGACGATCTCGGCGATCCAGCGGCTCCGGATCCGCTCCAGCGACGCCACCTCGCGGGCCAGCCGGGCGCGTGCCTCGTCGTCGCCGACGATGTGGGGCCGCAGCACCTTGAGGGCGACCCGCGGTCCGTCGGCCCTGCGGGCCAGGTGGACCACGCCCATGCCGCCCTCACCGAGCTTGGTCAGGAGCGTGTAGTCGCCCACGGTGCGGGCGGACGGCTGGACGGACACGGCCCCCACGGTACCGGCGGCACGGCGCGCAGCCGGGTAGCGAGGTGCTGGTGCGGCTCAGAAGAGCTGGGTGACCAGGTGTCCGTCCAGCGACCACGGGTCGTGGCGCGGGTCGTAGGCGCCGAGCTTGTGCGTGCGGGTGGTGATCACGCGGTCGTGCTGGACGAGCCGCCCGCGGTGCGCCGGAGCGCCGTACTCCAGGTAGGTGCGCTGACGACGGCTGGAGTCGCAGCTCCAGATGTCCTTCGCGCGGCTGGCCAGCAGCAGCGGGATCTCGTAGAGGTCGACCACGACCCGGCCGCCGGGGTAGACGCGACCCACGACGTAGTTGAAGCCGTAGCGGAAGATGCAGCCGTGGCTGAGCTGCACCGGGCCGCCCTGCCGGTGCTGCCGCAGGGTGGCGTCGTGGACCTCGCCGCACAGGAACAGGTCGACGCCCTCGCGGTCGAGCGTGCGGTAGAACGTCGACGACCGCCCCTCCGGCAGGTGGAGCAGCCCGGAGTGGAGCGAGCGGGTCGGCACCATCGTCGGCATGTGCCCCTGCACGATGACGACGTGGCCCTTCTGCTTGGCACGCCGGATCTCGCGGGTCATCCAGTCGAGCTGGCCGCCGAAGACGCCGAGCCGGACCCCCTCACGACGTCGGTGGAACATGTCGACGGTGATCAGCGTGACCGCACCGGCGAACGACACGGAGTACGCCGTGAACTCGGCCGAGGTGCCGACCGGTCGGCGGCTGAAGCGGGGGGTCCCGCCTGGCCGGGTGAAGTGGTGCGACCAGACCTCCTTGCAGTGGTCGACGAGGTGGTAGCGGTTGTCGGGACTGCCGTTGTGGTTGTAGCCGGTCGGTGACCACCGGTCGTTGAGCGGACCGCTGCGGTCGTCGAGGAGCTCGTGGTCGCCGACGGTCGGGTACATCCGCAGCCCGCGGGAGGAGAACAGGTGGGCGTAGAAGTCGTAGTAGACGTGGCCGGCCCGGGAGATCGCCGCCCGGCACTGGGCCAGGCTCTCGCGGTCGGTCCCCTGGCTGACCGGTCCGAACAGCTCGCGGCCGTCGGAGTCGACGTTCCATCGACCTTCGACCGCGTCGCCGGCCACGAAGACCGCGTCGGGCTCGTGCGCGGAGACCGCACCCAGGCAGTGGTCGATCGCCTGGTGCCAGGTGTGGTTGACCGAGTTGGCCCCGCCGTCCCACGACGGGAGCTTCGAGAGGTCGGCGACGTCGCCGTTGAAGAAGTCGGGGAGGGAGGCGAACGTGAACAGCGGCGTCGCCGCCTCACGCCCGCCGACCGCGAGTGCCGAGGCCGGCACCTCGGTGGCCAAGGCCACGGTCCCGGCCCCGAGACCGCGGAGAAGCGCGCGCCGTGTCGGCATGACGATGTCTTCCCGGACGCGACCGCCCGGTGCGGTCGAACCCGGTCATTGTTCCACGGGAGCGGTCGGACGCCGGGGCGGATCGCGCAGCCGGTCTCGGTGTGAGCCGGCCTCTGCTCAGCAGATGCGGTGCATCCAGCCGAAGGTGTCGTCGGCGCGGCCGTACTGGATGTCGACGAGGGCCCGGCGGATCTTCATGGTGACCTCGCCGGCCTCGGTCACGTCGGGGGTCGAGCCGCCGTCCCAGCGCAGGGCCCCGACCGGCGTGACGACCGCCGCCGTGCCGCAGGCGAACACCTCGCTGATCTCGCCGCTGGTGACGCCGTCGCGCCACTCGTCGATGGACAGGTGACGCTCCTCGACCTGGTGGCCCATCTTCCCGGCCAGCTCGATGATGCTGCCGCGGGTGATGCCCTCGAGGATCGTGCCGAGGGCGGGGGTGACGATGCGGCCGTCGGCGTAGACGAAGTACATGTTCATGCCGCCGAGCTCCTCGACGTAACGGCCTTCTTGGCCGTCGAGGAAGACGACCTGGTCACAGCCCTGCGCGGTGGCCTCCTGCTGCGCGATCAGCGAGGACGCGTAGTTGCCGCCGGTCTTGGCCGCGCCCATGCCGCCTCGACCGGCGCGGGTGTACTCGGTGGTGAGCCAGAGCGTGATCGGCTCGGGGCCCCGGCTGAAGTAGGGGCCGGCGGGGCTGGCGATCACCATGAACGTGACGTGCCTGGCCGGCCGCACGCCGAGGAACTTCTCGGAGGCGAACATGAAGGGGCGCAGGTAGAGGCTCTTCTCGGCGGAGCCCTCCTCGGGCACCCACCTCTGGTCGACGGTCACCAGCGCCTCGACCGCCTGGACGAAGTCGTCGGGGTCCAGCACGGGCAGGGCGAGCCGGTGGCTCGAGCGCACCATCCGCTCGGCGTTGGCCTCGGGCCGGAAGGCCCAGATGGAGCCGTCGTCGTGACGGTAGGCCTTCATCCCCTCGAAGATCTCCTGCGCGTAGTGCAGGACGGCCGTCGCCGGGTCGAGGGTCAGCGGTCCGTACGGCGTGATGCGAGCCGCGTGCCACCCCTCGTCGGGGGTCCACTCCACCGTGAACATGTGGTCGGAGAAGTGGATGCCGAAACCGGGGTCATTGAGGATCTCGGCCAGGCGAGCGTCGCTCACATGCTGGGTCGTGCGGGTGGTGCTGATCTCCATGGACGTCACGGTAGTCCACCTCCGGTGGGGTCACAGGAGTCACTCGACTCCCGTCGGGAACGGGCTTTGGTCACTTTCCGGGCGTTGCAACGGCCGGGAAGTGGGCGAGTCGCCGGTGAACCGGCGACTCCGACAGCAGCGGCTCAGGCCACGCGCTCGGCGATCGCGTCGCCGATCTCAGACGTACGCCGGGTGGCCCCGGGTACTCGGGCGGTCAGGTCGGCCGTCGCGGCGGCGTCGACCGCGGCGGCCGCGGCGGCGTGGCCGAGGTGGTCGAGCAGCATCCCGGCGGAGAGGATCGCGGCGGTCGGGTCGGCGATGCCCTGCCCGGCGATGTCGGGCGCCGACCCGTGCACCGGCTCGAACATCGACGGCGTCGTCCGGTCGGGGTTGATGTTGCCCGACGCGGCGAGCCCGATGCCGCCGGTGACGGCGCCGGCGAGGTCGGTGATGATGTCGCCGAAGAGGTTGTCGGTCACCACCACGTCGAACCGGGCGGGGTCCGTCGTCAGGAAGATGGTGGCCGCGTCGACGTGCAGGTAGTCGACGGTCACGTCGGGGAACTCGGTGGCGACCGCGTCGACGATCCGCGACCACAGCGAGCCGGCGTGCACGAGCACGTTGGTCTTGTGGACCAGCGTGAGCTTCCGACGGGGTCGCCGGGCCGCGCGGGCGAAGGCGTCACGCACGACGCGCTCGACGCCGTACGCCGTGTTGAGGCTGACCTCGGTGGCCACCTCGGCCGGCGTACCGGCGCGCAGCCGCCCGCCGTTGCCGGTGTAGGGGCCTTCGGTGCCCTCGCGGACCACGACGAAGTCGACGTCGCCCGGGTCGGCCAGCGGTGTGGGGACGCCGGGATAGGTGCGCGAGGGCCGCAGGTTGACGTAGTGGTCGAGCTCGAACCGCAGCCGGAGCAGCAGCCCGCGCTCGAGGATGCCCGCGGGGAGCCGGGGATCGCCCGGCTTGCCCCCGACCGCACCCAACAGAATCGCGTCGTGTCCGCGGATCTCGTCGAGGACGGAGTCCGGCAGCACCTCGCCTGTTGCGAGGTAGCGCTCGGCCCCCAGGTCGTAGCGGGTCTGCTCGATCTTGACCGGCGCGGCAGCCTCGAGGACCTTCACCGCTTCCGCGGTCACCTCCGGACCGATGCCGTCCCCACCGATCACGGCCACCCGGATGGGGGCGGTCGGGTCGGTCGCGGACGTCGCCGAGCTCACAGCGGTCTCGGAGGGCAGGCCGGTCATGGCAGGCAGGCTAGTTGTCGTCGGGGCGCTGGCCGCCGTTGTCCCGCAGGTCGAGCGAGGCCTGGATCGCCTCCTGGCTGCGGGGGTTCTCGGGCTGGTGGCTGGCCGGACCCCAGTCGGGGTACATGTCGTACACGGTCTCTTCCTCTGTCTCGGACGTCATGGGCTGGATGGCTCTCGACGAGCCGCCACGTGGCGGAGCCGGCGCATCCGGGTCATGGATCGCACGACACAGAGTCAGGAGCTCGGGTGCGGATCGCGCGTGAGAGAGGTCCTGTGCGGATCCGCCGCGAGGCGGCTCGTCGGCAGCTCCCTCGGACGAGGGAAGCTGCTGGATCGACAGGACCGGAGGCGCAACGCCGAACACCGCGGCGAGTCGGTCCTGTCTGATCAGTTCCCGCCGCGGCGCTCGATAAGTACGAACACGCTCCGCATGGTGGGATCAGGGTACGGCGCCGCCCGGCCGCGCGCACGCCGAAACCGCTGGTGGCTCACCATCTGAGACACCGATCCCGAGATGAGAGACTCACCATCGTGAGGAATCCGCAGTGAGCGCACCCCCCGAGCTGCCCGGCATCGTCACCCGCGCGTTCGACGTCTCGCGTCGTGCCGGGTACGTGTCGTTCTGCCGCAACGAGACCGGCCGCCTGCTGGCGGCCCTCGCCGCGACCCGAGACGGAACGATGGCGGAGTTCGGCACCGGCTGCGGCGTCGGTACGGCGTGGCTCCGGTCGGGCGTGCGCGGGGCGGAGACCCGGATCCTCACCGCCGAGCTCGACCCCCAGCTGGCCGAGGCGGCGGCGGAGATCTTCGCCGACGACGACCAGGTCGAGGTGCTCGCGGCCGACTGGTCGACGCTGCTCGACCGCGGCCCCTTCTCGCTGCTCTTCCTCGACTCCGGCAAGCCGTCGGCCTCGATGCCCGACAAGGTCGTCGAGCTGATGGACGTGGGTGGCATCGTCGTGCTCGACGACTTCACCCCTTGCCAGTCGTGGCCACCGGTGTTCGACGGGCGGGTCGACACGCTGCGCGAGGAGTGGCTCAGCGACGAGCGGTTCACCGCGGTCGAGGTGCTGGTCGCACCCGACACCTCGGCGCTCATCGCCACCCGCCGCTGAGCCGAGCGGGGACCTGTCCGCTCCGGTGAATCCTTGGAGCTGACAGACCGCAACGAGACCGAAGCGAGTTCGCTCGCGAGGGAACAGGGCTCAGTGGGTGGGCGCCTCCATGCCCTCCTCGGGCTGCTCCACCTCGCCGATCATCTCCTCGATGGCCTCCCGGGGCAGTGCGACCGCCATCGCCCAGGCGTAGATGATCGAGCTCCAGGCCGCGACGACCAACGCGTCCCAGCCGAACGTGATCAGGGCGTTGTCGCCCTTCGGCCCGAAGTCGCTGAAGAAGACGATCAGCCCCATCCCGACCAGGTAGGGCAGCAGCCACGAGGCGGCCCGCCAGTCGAGCGTCGGCTTGTGCGGGTTGAGGTGCAGCACGCGGTTGCCGATCAGGATCGCGTAGCCGATCAGGATCGAGACGCCGAGCTTCCAGACGGTGTCCCAGCCTGCCCACAAGATGATCAGGTTGGCGATGATGAAGGCCAGCGGAGCGGTGACCGCAGCGAGCGGGATCCGGTAGGGGCGGTTCGCGTCGGGCAACCGCCGGCGGAACGCCCCGAGCGAGAGCGGCGCACCGCCGTACATCAGCACCGAGGCGCTCACGATCAGGCCGACCAGCGACTGCCAGGACGGGAAGGGCAGGAAGCAGACGCAGCCCGTGACGAACGCCGCGATCAGCCCGACCCACGGGACGCCGCGGGCGCTGGTCCACTCGAAGACCGACGGGACGTAGCCGTTGCGGGACAGGCCGTAGGCCAGCCGCGAGCTGCCGGTGGTGTAGATCAGGCCCGTGCCGGCCGGGCTGATCACCGCATCGACCTTGATCACAGTCGCGAGCCAGCCGATGCTGAGCAGCGTCGCCAGGTCGGCGAAGGGCCCGT
>JAHEXO010000106.1 GCA_023252065.1 Nocardioides sp.
AGGCCGGTGATCTTGCCGCTCTCCGCCGGGATGTAGCCCACGTTGGCCACGCCGGTGAACGGCACCAGGTGGTGCTCGCACATCGACCAGAGCTCGATGTCACGCACCAGCACCATCTCGTCGTGCCCGATGTCGAAGGTCGTGGTCAGCACGTCGGACGGCGTCGATCGCAGCCCCGCGGTCAGCTCGGCGTAGGCCCGGGCGACGCGGTCGGGGGTGTCGCGCAAGCCCTCACGGTCGGGATCCTCACCGATCGCGATCAGAAGCTCGCGGACCGCCGCGGCCGCGCGATCGTGGTCGAACGGCGGGATGTCCTCGGGGCTTCGGTCGGGACAGGCGATCGTGTCGGTCATCCGCGGATGCTCAGACCGGTGCGGGTGGTTCGGGCACGGAGGACCCAGGGCCGATGGGACCGCCGTGGATGTCGCCTCCCGCCCCCGGAGGCGTCAGCACCGCACCCGCGTCGGACTGCGGTGTCGTGCCGTTGCTCGAGGCGCGGTCGCGGATCGCCTGCGGGATCTCGACGGGCGGGATCTGCGAGGCCTTCCGGTCGGGCGACCCGGTCCAGGCCGGACGTGCCGGGCGGCGCCGGAGCTGCACGAACACCGAGGCGACCTCCTCCTTGTCGAGGGTCTCCTTGTCCATCAGCTCCAGCACGAGGGCGTCGAGGACGTCGCGGTTCTCCTCGAGGATGTCGAAGGCCTCCTGGTGGGCGTTCGCCAGGAGCTTCTTGGTCTCCTCGTCGATGATCGCGGCGACGTCCTCGGAGTAGTTCTTGGTGTGCCCGAAGTCGCGGCCCAGGAACGGCTCACCGTTGCTCTCGCCCAGCTTGATCGCGCCGAGGCGGTCGGTCATGCCGTACTGGGTCACCATCGCCCGCGCCACGGCCGTCGCCTTCTCGATGTCGTTGCCGGCACCGGTCGTCGGGTCGTGGAAGACCATCTCCTCGGCGGCCCGGCCACCCATCATGTAGGCCAGCGCGTCGAGCATCTCGCTGCGGGTCTGGGAGTACTTGTCGTTGTCCGGGAGGATCATCGTGTAACCGAGGGCCCGGCCACGCGGCAGGATCGTGATCTTGTGCACCGGGTCGTTGCCGGGCAGGGCAGCGGCCACCAGGGCGTGTCCGCCCTCGTGGTAGGCGGTGATGAGCTTCTCCTTCTCGCTCATCAGACGGGTACGACGCTGCGGTCCGGCGATGACGCGGTCGATCGCCTCGTCGAGCATCTCGTTGGTGACCAGCTTCTGGTTGGAGCGCGCGGTGAGGAGCGCTGCCTCGTTGAGGACGTTCTCGAGGTCGGCACCGGTGAAGCCCGGCGTACGGCGCGCCACCGACAGCAGGTCGACCCCCGGGGCCAGCGGCTTGCCGCGCGAGTGGACCTGCAGGATCTGGTGCCGCCCGGCGAGGTCGGGGGCGTCGACCTGGATCTGGCGGTCGAAACGACCGGGACGCAGGAGCGCGGGGTCGAGCACGTCGGGACGGTTGGTCGCAGCGATCAGGATGACGCCGCCGCGGACATCGAAGCCGTCCATCTCGACCAGCAACTGGTTGAGGGTCTGCTCGCGCTCGTCGTGACCGCCGCCCATGCCTGCGCCACGGTGGCGACCGACGGCGTCGATCTCGTCGATGAAGACGATGGCCGGGGCGTTCTCCTTGGCCTGCTCGAACAGGTCGCGCACCCGGCTGGCACCGACACCGACGAACATCTCGACGAAGTCGGAGCCGGAGATGGAGTAGAAGGGGACGCCTGCCTCGCCGGCGACCGCACGGGCGAGCAGGGTCTTGCCGGTGCCCGGAGGGCCGTAGAGCAGGACGCCCTTGGGGATCTTGGCGCCCACGGCCTGGAACTTCGCCGGCTCCTGGAGGAACTCCTTGATCTCACCGAGCTCCTCGACCGCCTCTTCACACCCGGCCACGTCGTTGAACGTGGTCTTGGGCATGTCCTTGGAGATCAGCTTGGCCCGCGACTTGGCGAACTGCATGACGCCGCGGCCGCCGCCACCCTGCACCTGGTTCATCAGGAACAGGAAGATCAGCACGATCAGCACGAACGGCACGATGGTGGTGATGATGCCCGCGAGGATGCTCGGCTTGGCGATCTTCACGTTGTAGCTGTCGGCGTTGAGGCTGCCCTTGTCGATCTGGGTCTGGATGTCCTGCTGGAGCACGTCCTCGGTGCCCGCGAGCCAGTGTGTGGTGACCTCGCTGCCGCCCGAGCGCACACCGTCCTTCAGGGTCGCCTTCACCTGCTGGTCACCGTCGACCAGCGTGATCTCCTTGACCTGACCGTGGGTGATGTAGGACGTCATCTCCCCCGACGCGATCTCGTCGTAGCCGCCCGAGGGGGCGAGGTACTGCAGGGCGAAGATGACGCCGAGCACCGCCACGACGATCCATAGCCAGGGGCTCCGGAGGAAACGCTTCACAGGACTCTCTCGACGACGACGCACCGGCTCCTCGGGTCGGCCCGCGGAGCTCCGGTCTGGTGAGAGTGACGACGGTACACGTCACTTTCAACGCCCATTGTCCCCTCAGACGCCCCGAACTCCCACTCCGGGCCGCAGGATCTCACTCCGACCAGCAGGCGACGACGGCGGCGGCGACGCCGTAGGCGACGTCCGTGCGCGACATCCCCGCGGGCAGCCCGGCCCGCGACAGCCGGCCGGCGTCGACCCAGAGGGTCTTGTGGTCCTTGAGGAAGGCCACGTCTCCCTCCGGGGTCTCGAACGACGGGAGGCCCAGTCCCTCGACACCACGCAGGCTCGTCGAGAGCGGCAGCCGGGCGCGCAGGTCGTCGAAGTACATGCCTCCGGCTCGGGCGCCGTCGAGGTCCTTGACGGAGAGCCGGAGCTCCCCGGCGTCCAGGAGATAGCTGCACCGGAACAGCTCGTGGCCCCAGGAGCGCAGCCCGCGTGGGGCGTGGTCGAGCTGGAGGGTGTGCGCGACGGCATCGCGGATCTCGTCGCTGCAGACCATCGCGGCCGCCTGCGACGGACCGGCCTCGCCCGTGCTGCTCCCTGCCGTCCCCGACTGCTGCTCCATGCCCCCCGAGCCGGGCATCGAGCTGCCGCTCATGGTCTGCCCGTCGGGCATCACATGGGTGGCCTCGGGCCGCGCCGACGACGAGCCACAGCCGGCCACGGGTGCGAGCACGAGTGGCAGGCAGGCGACAACCAGGGCGGTACGGCGGTTCACGGGGCTCCCATCCGGCCCCGAGGTCAGGGGCGCTCCACCGGGGATTCGGAGCGGCAGCCATCACGGGTTGGTCGTGACACGAACCTGTCTCGAAGTGGCGAATCCCCAAGCGGGCTTGGGAAATCTCGACCAAACCGCATCGCCGACCCATGCGAACCCCTACCCAGAGCCCGGCGGGGACACCCCGCCGAGCCGAACACGAGGAAGAGGAAACGATGAAGAAGTCGCTTCGCGTACTGGCTCCTCTCGCCGCAGCCGCCGTACCACTGGCGCTTGCCGCGGGACCTGCACTCGCCGACTCGGGGGCGTCGTACCAGGCGACCCTGAACCCGATCAACCACCAGACAGGCTCGGGCATGCTGATGCTGACCCTCAACGGTGACACCGCCACCATCGACGAGAGCTGGTCGGGTCTGGCCGCGTCGTTCAACGGCGGCGCCTACCCGCACGTGCAGCACATCCACATCGGCGCCAAGGGCGTCTGCCCGACGATGGCGGCGGACAAGAACGGCGACGGCGTCGTCAGCACCACCGAGGGCGCCCCGTCGTACGGCGGGATCGGCACCACGCTGTCGACCAAGGGCGACACGTCGCCCGCGGCCGGCACGAACATCAAGATCGCGCCGGCCGGTGGGAGCACCAGCTACCACCGCGTGATCCGGCTGGACCCGAAGGTCGTCTCCGCGCTGCAGGGCGGCACCGCCGTCATCGTGGTCCACGGTGACGACCCGACGACCCTGAGCGCCAAGGCGCAGAAGGAGAAGAGCGACCTGGTCCCGACGCTGCCGCTGGCCGCGACCTCGCCGGCGCTGTGCGGCACGGTCCACGCCATGCCCGCGGGGGGCGTCGCCACTGGCACCGGCTCCACCGCCGGCGTCGAGGACTCCGCCCTGCTCGCCCTGGCCGGCGGGCTGTTCGTGGCCGGAGCCGGCACGGCGCTGTTCACGGTGCGCCGCAAGACCGTCAAGGCCTGACAGACATGACCGGATGGGGCCGGCCATGAACGGGGGCGGCCGCCGGGGCGTGCTCATGCTCGCTCTGGCGGCCGTGGTCGCCGCCGTCGTGCTGGGCATCGTGGTCCTCCGGGCCCAGGTGTCGGCGCCGTCGCCGCGGGTGGCCGGGCGGATCGATCCGGGGGTTCCGCACGCGTCCACGGGGCGGGGCGGTGGCGACATCGCGACCGGCTCCGCCCCGATCGGGCCGTCCCGGCCCGTCTCCTTGACCATCCCGGCGATCGGCGTGCACACAGTGGTGAACCCGATCGGACTGGCCGCCGACGGCTCGCTCGCCGTGCCGCAGCCGGGACCGCAGCTCGACGAGGCCGCGTGGTTCCGCAACTCCCCGACCCCTGGACAGCCGGGTCCCTCGATCATCGAGGGCCACGTGGACAGCGCGGCCGGCCCGTCGGTCTTCCTGCGGCTCGGCGCGGTCCGGCCCGGCGACCGCGTGGTCGTACGGCGTGCCGACGGGCGGGTGCTCACGTTCCGCGTCGACGCGGTCCGCGACTTCCTCAAGGACCGCTTCCCCACGACCCTCGTCTACGGCGGCCACGACCTCGGGCGGCCGACGCTGCGGCTCATCACGTGCAGCGACTTCGACTCCTCGATCGGCCACCACGTCGGCAACGAGGTCGTGTTCGCACACCTGGCCCACGCCACCACGCCCACCGACTAGCCACCGCTCTCCCAGGAGGACCACGTGTCCACACGACGTACCCGAACCCTCGCCGTCGCCGTCCTCGGCGCCGCCCTGCTCACCGGCTGTGGCGGCTCCGGCTCCGGCTCCGGCACTGGCTCCGGCTCTGGGCCCGGCAGCGGTCGGTCGATGTCGATGTCGCCCGGCATGTCGATGTCCGCGCACCAGTCGGGCCCGGGCGCCGGCTCGACGATCACGATCCAGGACTTCGCCTTCGCCGGCGCGGCGACGGTGGCGGCCGGCAGCACGGTCACCGTCACCAACGACGACTCCGAGACCCACTCGGTGACCGCGGACGGCGCCGGTGGCTTCGACGTCACCGTCGCGCCGGGTGACAGCAAGACGTTCGAGGCGCCCAGCGACTCGGGTAGCTACCCCTTCCACTGCATGTTCCACAGCGACATGCACGGAACGCTGCGCGTCCGATGACCCGGGCGGCTCCGGCGGAATCATCCTCCAGGCGTATGCCGCGGGCGCCGTTCGTCCAGGACGATGTGCCCCAGGATCTTCGCGACCCATCATTGCGCGACCCAGGAGGAGACATGTCCGTGACGACGTCACCCGCGCAGTGGCTCGCCTCCTTCCTGCTGCTGGTGGCGGCCGGGACCCACATCCCGCTGATCCGCACCCACCTCGAGGAGGCGCCCTACATCGGGTGGCTGTTCATCCTGCTAAGCGTGGTGTGCATCGTGCTCGCGGTGGCGATCCTGTTCGTCGACAGCCCCAGCGTGTGGGTGGTCAGCGGGGCCGTCTGCCTGGCCGCGGTCGTGGGGTTCCTCGCATCGCGGACGATCGGGCTCCCGCAGATCGGGGACGACGTCGGCAACTGGACCGACCCGCTGGGCTTCCCGGCGGTCCTGTCCGAGGTGCTGATGGTGGCCCTGGCCTGGGTCCACCTGCGGCGCCGGGCACCGCGTCGTACGGCGTGAGGACGTCTCAGCTGTAGACGTGGGGCGCGAGGGTGCCGATGTCGCGCAGGTTGCGGTACTTCTCGCGATAGTCGAGCCCGTAGCCGACCACGAACTCGTTGGGGATGTCCCAGCCGATGTAGGTCGGCTCGACCGGCATCGTGAGCGCCTCGGGCTTGCGGAGCAGGGTGGCGATCTCCACGCTCGCGGCGTTGCGGCTGCCGAGGCTGTTGACCAGCCAGCTCAGGGTCAGGCCGGTGTCGACGATCTCGTCGACGATCAGCACGTGGCGCCCGGTGATGTCGGTGTCGAGGTCCTTGAGCAGCCGGACGACACCGCTGCTCTTGGTGCCCGAGCCGTAGGAGCTGATCGCGATCCAGTCCATCTCGACGTGGCGCGGCAGCGCCCGCGCCAGGTCGGCCATCACCATCACCGCGCCGCGCAGGATGCCCACGAGCAGCAGGTCCTTGCCCTCGTAGTCGGCCGCGATCTGCTCGGCCATCTCCCCCAGCCGCTCCTGGATCTGGGCCTCGGTGAAGAGGATGTTGACCAGGTCGTCGTCGACGTGGGAGGCGTCCATGGCGAGAACACTAGGGGACCGCAGAGGCAGGCGGCGGGTCGGTCGGAGCCGGTCGTCGGAATCGCCGGTTCACCGGCGATTCGTGCGCTTCCCGGCCGATGCGACGCCCGGGAAGCGCACAACGTGCGTCGTCCGTGGGGCGCCTGGGTCAGGAGTGCTCGACGAGGATCAGCCCGTCGCGTCGTACGGCGCGCAGGTGGCCGGGCAGGTCGACCCACTTCTGCCCGTGCCAACCGGTGACGAGGGCGTCGACGGCGACGACGTGCTGGTGGAAGAGCTCACCCGAGGGGGCGCCGGCGGCCACCGCGGCCCGGCGCAGCACGCGGGTGCGGATGGAAGGCTCCAGCTCGGCGAGCACCTCCACGGACAGCCCGCCCTCCACCGTCGCCGCAGCGAGCGCGTCGGCGGCGTAGGAGTCGAGCAGCTCCATGTCGGGCCGCAGCTGGTCGGCGGTGCGGGCGAGCGCCTCGGTGACTCCAGGGCCGAGCTCCTCCTCCAGGATCGGGAGGAGTCGCTGCCGCACGCGCACCCGGGTATAGGACGAGTCGGTGTTGTGCGGGTCCTCCCACACCTCGAGCCCCTCGACCTGGCAGGCGGTGACCGTGTCGGTGTGGGAGACGTCGAGAAGGGGGCGCCGGTAGTGGTCGAAGGATCGCCGCATCCCCGCCAGGGCGCGCCCACCCGAGCCCCTGGCCAGCCCCAGCAGCACGGTCTCCGCCTGGTCGTCGCGGGTGTGGCCCAGCAGCACGACCTCGGCGTCGTAGCTCTCCCGCACCTGCTCGAGCAGCGCATAG
>JAHEXO010000107.1 GCA_023252065.1 Nocardioides sp.
AGCTGCTCTACTGGGCCCCCGGCGAGGCCGGCCCCGATGGACTGCGTCGCACCATCGAGGAGGCCGAGGGTGAGCGGACCGGTGAGTTCGAGCGCCTCCACTACCTCTCGGTGCCCCCCAAGGCCGCGCTCTCGGTGGTCCACGAGCTCAAGGAGGCCGGCCTGGTCGAGCGCAGCCGGATCATCATGGAGAAGCCCTTCGGGACCGACCTGGCGAGCGCGCAGAAGCTCAACGCCGAGCTGCACGAGGTCTTCGACGAGAGCCAGATCTTCCGGATCGACCACTTCCTCGGCAAGGAGGCGGCCCAGAACATCCTCGCGTTCCGGTTCGCCAACGGACTGTTCGAGCCGATCTGGCACCGCAACCACATCGACCACGTCCAGATCGACGTCCCCGAGGAGCTCGGGCTCGCCACCCGCGCGTCGTTCTACGAGAGCACCGGCGCCTACCGCGACATGGTCGTCACCCACCTGTTCCAGGTGATGGCCTTCACCGCGATGGAGCCGCCCACCTCGCTGGAGCCACTGGCGATCAGCGAGGAGAAGAACAAGGTCTTCCGCTCCATGTCCAGCATCGAGCCCACGGACGTCGTCCGCGGTCAGTACGTCGGCTACCGCGACATCGAGGGGGTGGCCCACGACTCCGAGACCGAGACGTTCGTCGCCCTCAAGTGCTTCATCGACAACTGGCGCTGGGCCGGGGTGCCGTTCTACCTGCGCACGGGCAAGCGGATGGCCGAGGGCGCCCGGATCATCTCGATCGCGTTCCGCGAGCCGCCTCGCTCGATGTTCCCCTCAGGCTCCGGCGTCGGAGACCACGGGCCCGACCACCTCACCTTCGACCTCGCCGACCAGGCCAAGATGTCGCTGTCGTTCTACGGCAAGCGGCCGGGCCCGGGCATGAAGCTCGACAAGCTCTCCATGCAGTTCGCGATGCACGACACCGGCTGGGCCGGCGCCGTGCTCGAGGCCTACGAGCGGCTCATCTACGACGCTGCGCGCGGCGACCGCACCCTGTTCACCAGTGCGCAGGGCATCGAGCGGCTCTGGGAGCTGTCGATGCCGCTGCTGGACAACCCGCCGATCGTGCGGCCCTACGCCCAGGGGTCGTGGGGTCCCAACCAGATCCACCAGCTGGTCGCGCCGTTCGCCTGGCGGCTGCCGTTCGAGCGGCAGTGGCGCAACCCCAACGAGATCGGCGGCTGACCGCCGAGAGGTCAGTTCTTGGTCAGCTGGGCGGCGAGCGCCTTGGCCTGCTTCTCGTTGTAGTCGCCGGTGACGCCGAGAGTGCCGTCCTTCATCGAGGAGTCGACGATCGGGGCGCTGATGACGTGGTCGTTCACCACCAGGGCGAGCTCGCTGCCGGGCATCGTGTCCACGACGTTCGACAGCGCGCTCTTGGCCTGCGGGTCGAGGCCGACCTCGACGTACCAGAGCTTCTCGCCGTGGATGGCCTTCGGGTCGGCCGTTGCCACGCCCCCGGTCAAGATCGGGTCCTTGAGCAGGAAGACCGTGCCCAGGCTGTCGCACACCATGAGCATCCCCTGCACGTCCTGGGTCCCCGAGGAGCAGTCGAACTTCTTCATCGTGTCGACCAGGTCGTTGGACACCTGCTGGCCGCCGAGCTGCGGACCGCCCAACGGGGCGCCGACGGCGTATCGGGCGTAGACCGGACGCATCTGGAGTGCCTGGGTCGACGGGGCCGCCCCGCTCGCCCCGGCCGAGCTGGAGCCGGACCCGCACGCGGTCGCGAGGCCCGCGATCAGGACGAGCGGGACGAGGGTTCGCAGGGGACGCACGGCGCCTATCTAACAGGGGAGTCCCAAGAGATCCGGGCCGAGGGCGGGGCGAGACGGAATAAGTTGCGCAATCGTGTTGTCGCCCTAGGTATGACTTCATCGAACCCGACCATCCCGGGCGTCACCCTGAACGACGAGCGCAGCATCCCGCAGCTCGGCTTCGGGGTGTTCAAGGTCGAGCCCGAGAGCACCCAGGAAACCGTCGAGCAGGCTTTCGAGGTCGGCTACCGGCACATCGACACCGCGCAGATGTACGGCAACGAGGCCGGCGTCGGCGCGGCCATCAAGGCGGCGGGCATCCCGCGTGACGAGCTGTGGATCACCACCAAGCTCAACAACGGCTTCCACCGCCCCGACGACGCGCGCCGTACCTTCGGCGAGTCGCTGGACCGCCTCGGCCTCGACCAGGTCGACCTCTTCCTGATCCACTGGCCACTGCCCTCGCGGTACGACGGCGACTTCGTCTCGACGTGGCGCACCCTCGTCGAGCTCCGCGACGACGGTCGAGCCCGGTCTATCGGGGTGTCCAACTTCGAGCCGGACCACCTCGAGCGGATCGTCGAGGAGACCGGGGTGGTGCCGGCCGTCAACCAGATCGAGGTGCACCCCTACCTCACCAACGAGGCCGCCCGCGCGGCCAACGCGTCGTACGGCGTCGCCACCGAGGCGTGGTCGCCGATCGCACGGGGCCAGGTGAACGACGACGCCACCATCCGCGGCATCGCCGACCGCCTCGGTCGTACGCCGTCCCAGGTGGCTCTGCGCTGGGCGATCCAGCGCGGCGACATCGTGTTCCCCAAGTCCGTGCGCCGCGAGCGGATGGAGGAGAACTTCGCGATCTTCGACTTCGAGCTCGCGGACGACGACCTGGCGGCCATCAGCGCACTCGACCGCGGCGAGGCCGGGCGCACCGGCCCGAACCCGAACACGATGGACTGGCTCGGCTGAGCGTCACTGGCTCGGCTGAGCCTCCGGACCGGGCCAAGAGGCCCGCGTTGGCGGGCTAGCGGATGGTGATCCGCACCTGGTTGGAGCTCAGGTGGGTGTCGGAGTCGACGACGCGGAAGCGGTTGACCCCCGGCGTCCCGGTCTGGATGTAGGTCGAGAAGCTGCCGTTGGTGACGGTGGCGGACACGGAGTAGAAGTCCTGCCACGAGCCGTTGTCGAACTTCTGGACGTTCAGCACGGCACCCTCGCCGCCGGGGTAGGTGCCGGTCAGGTCGATCCGCGCCATCGGCGGCACGGCCATCTGTCCCGCTTGCAGCGAGATCCGCTTCTTGGGCTTGTGGATCGAGGGGCTCGGCTGGCTGCTCCCGCTCTGGGTCGGCTCCGAGCCGAGCGTGATCGTGGGGCCGCTGGGGCTGCTCGTCTTCGAGGGCACGGGCACGTAGAGGGTGGCGTGGGCGTCGGTGCCCACGGCCGCGTTCCCGCCGGTGAGCCCGAGCATGTGGGTGCCGGCCAGCACGGCCACGGCCGCCACCAGACCGACTGCGACGGCCACGCCCACCAGGGCTATCAGCCCGGCGATGACCGGGCGGTTCTCGTCGCCACTCACAGGCCCCATTGTCCCGGACCGGGCAAGGCGCACCCAATCCGCACCCGCCCTCGTGAGACGCCCGGGTCAGGTCGACGCGGGACCCGCCGCCTCGCCGGCGCGGTACCTGGCTCGCCGCTCGGCCAGAGCGTGCTCGTCGGTGCGCTCGTCGTAGCGCCAGAAGTCGTGCAGCCACGTCGCGGTGATCGCCACCCCGGCCACGCACGAGACGCCACCGCTGACGATCGCCCCCCGCACCGACCAGCGGTCGGCGACGAACCCGGCCCGGACCTGGCCGGCCAGCGGCCCGATCGAGTAGCTGAGCATCTCGATGCCGGCGAGCCGGCCGCGCATGGTGTCGGGGATGGTCTGGTTCCAGATCGTGCCCCGGAAGACCGCCGAGATCATGTCGGCGGCCCCGGCGAGGGCGAAGAAGAAGATCGCGGTGCCGATGTTGGGCGACAGGCCGGCCAGCGCCACGCACGCGCCGTACGCCGAGGCGGCCAGCACGATGGCTCGCCCGTGGTGGTGGACGCGCGCGGTCCAGCCCGAGAACGCCGTCGCGACGAGGGCGCCGATGGTCTCGGCGGAGTAGAGGAAGCCGAGCAGGTGGGGGTTGCCGAAGACGTTCTGGGCCAGCGCCGGGAACAGGACGACCGGCATCGCCAGCAGCATCGCGATGATGTCGACGATGTAGGTGCCGAGCAGGTCACGGCGGCTCGCCGCGTAGCGCAGCCCGTCGGCGATCCCGCGCAGGCTGGGCGGCTCGGTGTCGCCGACGTGGGGGTAGCGCCGCATCGCGGCGTAGAGCATGGAGGCGACGAACAGCCCGACGATGTCGACCAGGAAGCACCAGCCCGGGCCGGCCGACGCGACGATGATGCCGCCGACCATGGGGCCGGCGAGGACGCCCGCCTGCATGCCGAAGCTGCTCAGCGCGTTGGCCGCCTTGAGCTCGTCGTGGCGGACCGTGCGCGGCAGGAGGGCCTCGCGGGAGGGCCGCTGCATCGCCGACGCCGAGGCCAGCAGACCGGAGACCAAGAAGATCTCCCAGAGCCGCGGATGGGGGGAGAAGGCGTTGATGGCGAGCCAGGCGGTGAACGCCGCCTGGGCGATGCCGGTCCAGATCAGCAGGAGGCGCCGGTCGGCATGGTCGGCCAGGGCGCCGCCGTAGAGCCCGAAGAAGATCAGCGGGACCAGCTCGACCAGGCCGATCGCACCGACCGCCAGGTTGGAGTGGGTGAGCTCGTAGATCTGGTACGGGATGGCGACGTAGGTCATCATCCCGCCGAGGTAGAAGACGGTGCCGGCGATCAGGAGCAGGCGGAAGTCACGGTGCTCCCGGAACGGACCGACGTCCATCCGGAGCGCGCGAAGTCGTGCCCCCCATCCCATGACCGTTCATTGTGGCGGGTGCACCCATGACCTGCGGAGCGATTGCCCAAGTCATGACCGGGTGGGACGAAGTTCACCCGATCGGACATCTCATCTCACCCGGATGCGCGCGCCGTTGCGCGGGACGCTGGTGATGTTGCGGACCTTCGGCTGGTCGGCGCCGACGGCCTCGACGTCGTAGGCCGTGAGCACCTCGCGCAGCACGACCACCCCCTCCATGAGGGAGAACCCGGCCCCGACGCAGCGGCGGACGCCGCCCCCGAAGGGGATCCAGGTGTTGGCCGGCGGGTTCTGGCCGATGAAGCGGGACGGGTCGAACCGCTCGGGGTCGGGGTGGTTGTCGGCCCGCGCATGGCTGACCAGGATCGACGGGCCCACCGTCACGCCCGCGGGCAGGTCGTAGCCGCCGACCGTTGCGGGTCGCATCAGGGTCCGGGCCACCATCGCGATCACCGGGTGGAGGCGCATCGCCTCCTTGAGCACGGCCTCGAGGTGGTCGTCGTCGCCGGTGGCCGCGGCCTCGCGGGCCCGGGCGAGCTGGACGGGGTCGCGGCCGAGCTCGTAGAGGGCCCAGGCGAGCGCAGTCGCCGTGGTCTCGTGGCCGGCCAGCAGCAGCGTGACCAGCTGGTCGCGCAGCTCCTCGTCGCTGAGCCGGTCGCTGCGAGACGGCTCGTCCCTCGCCTCGTCCGGACCAGCCCCGACGTCCTCCACCAGGATCAGCCGCGAGAGCACGTCGGTACGGCGGGCGAGGTCGGGTGCCTGCCTGCGCTCGCGGATCTCGGCGTAGATCAGCTCGTCGAGGCGGTAGGCGTTGTCGACCGTGCGCTTCCAGGGTCCGAACCGCTGGAGCCAGGGGTAGCCCCAGCCGAGGAGCACCGCGGGGTTGACGTTGACGGTGCGGTTGACGCAGGGCCGCAGGAGCGCGAGCCGCTGCTCGTCGGTCACCCCGAAGACCACCCGCAGGATCACCTCGAGGGTCAGCGCGTTCATCCGGTCGAGGCTGCGGAACTCCTGCCCGGGGCGCCAGCTCGCGACCTCGGCGCGGGCGATCTCTTCGACCAGCGCGCCGTACGCCTTGAGGGCGTGGCCGTTGAACGCCGGCATCAGCAGGCGTCTGGCCCGCTTGTGCTCGGCCCCGTCCTGGAGCAGCAGCGAGTGCTCGCCCATGATGGGGCCGAGGATCGCGTTGCCCTTGCCGGCGTGGAAGATCTCGGGGTCACCGGCGAAGATCTCCCGGACGTGCTCGGGCCGGGTGAAGAGCACGAGCGGGCGGCCGGCCGGGACGACGCGGACGGTGAAGACGTCGCCGTACTTCTTCCACATGGCCGGCACGAAGCGGTGACGGAAGCGGAGAAGCCCGGCGCTCTGGGCCCAGACCGGCCAGCGCGGGCCGGGTGGGAGGCCGGTGGTGTCGACCTGAGGTGGCGCCTGGCCACCGAAGGGCCGCATCCGCTCGAAGCGTCGCGCGGTGAGACCGGCGGCGTCCGGCTGGTCCAGCGTCGTCATGCCTGCTCCGTCCTCGGGTCCGTCCTCGACCCCGAGCTGGCGCCATACTACGAGTACGTCGATGGGCGAGAGGTGCGACGACAGCCGCACGAGCTCTTGCCGTCGACCGACCACGGGGTCATGCTGATCCGGCACGGGGGGAGAGATCGTGGCCGATCAGTTCCCAGGAGGAACGGGATCCCCGGACCAGCCGGAGCAGCAGCCCGGCAGCAGCTCCGGGGGCAACAGCTCCGGCGGCATCGTCGCCGGACTTCGCGACGCGCGGCGGCGGCTCGACGCCCGCGAGCAGCTCACCGCCAGCAACGACATCCTGGTCGCCCTGAGCCGGGCCGGCGCCCACCCCGAGGAGGTGCTGGTCACCATCGTCGAGCGGTCCCGGCGACTGTGCGGCGCGCAGGTGGGACAGCTGTACCTGCTCGAGGGCGACCACCTCCGTCTGTCCCGGATCTCCGGCGACGTGCCGGAGGAGTGGCGGGCCTACGTCACCGAGCACCCGATCGTGGTCGACCGCTCGTCGTCCATCGGCCGGGCGACCGTGGACCGGCGGACGAACATGATCCCCGACGTGCTCGCCGACGAGGGCTACGAGCGGCTGGACCTGCAGCGAGTCGCCGGCTACCGCTCGCTGCTGTCCACCCCGCTGATCCTCCAGGACGAGGTGGTGGGCGCCCTCTCGATGTTCCACCCGCGGGTCGGGCACTTCGACCTGCACGACAAGCAGCTCCTGGAGGAGTTCGCCCTGCAGGCCGCGATCGTCCTGCGCCAGGTCCACCTCGTGCAGGTCCTCGAGTCGCGTGGGGCCGAGCTCGCGATGAAGGTCGACCAGCTCGAGGCGCTCCGCGAGGTCGGGGAGACGGTCGGCTCGAGCCTCGACCTCGACGAGGTGCTCGAGCTGATCGTCACGAACGCCGTCCGCATCACCGGGAC
>JAHEXO010000108.1 GCA_023252065.1 Nocardioides sp.
TGGTGCACGACGGTGAGATGGTCGCGATCGTCGGGGCCTCCGGGTCCGGCAAGTCCACGTTGCTCCAGATCCTGGCCGGGGTCGACGCCGCGACCGCCGGGCGGGCCAGGGTGGCAGGGCACGACCTGCTCGGCATGAATCGGCAGGAGCGCGTTCACTACCGCAGGCACGTCGTCGGCTTCGTCCGGCAGCAGAGCATGCGCAACCTGGTGCCCTACCTCTCCGCCAGCCAGGTCGTCGACCTCCCGCTGAGCATCGCGGGCACGCCCAGCCGGGAGCGGAAGACCCGAACGGCGGAGCTGCTCGACACCATGGGCGTCGCCCACTGCGCACAGCTGCGCCCTCACCAGATGTCCGGCGGCGAGCAGCAGCGAGTCGCGATCTGCGTCGCACTCGCCAACCGGCCCGCCGTACTCCTGACCGACGAGCCCACCGGCGAGCTCGACAGCACAACCGCGCAGGAGGTCTTCACGGCGTTGCGCACCGCCAACACCGAGTGGGGCACCACCGTCGTGATCGTCACCCACGACACCGGCGTCAGCGGCCAGGTGGCGCGCACCGTCGCGATCCGCGACGGGCGCACGAGCAGCGAGGTGCTGCGCGACCACGAGGAGGGCACCCCAGGAGTCGCGGAGGAGTTCGCGGTGATGGACCGTGCGGGTCGCGTGCAGGTGCCGCGTGAGTTCCGCGAGGCGCTCGAGCTGACACATCGAGTGCGGCTGGCGCTCACCGACGACCACGTCGAGATCCGCTCCGACCGTGGCGGGGCCGAGTGACGGCATCGCCGGGAGCGCCGATGGTCTCCGCTCGTGGGCTGTCCCGCTCGTTCGGGTCGGGCCAGACCACCGTGCACGCCCTGCGCGACGTCTCCTTCGACGTCGCCCCTGGTGAGCTGGTGGCGCTGGTGGGCCGCTCGGGAGCAGGCAAGACGACCCTCCTCAACCTGCTCGGCGGGCTCGACCGCCCCGACAGCGGCACGGTGCACGTCGACGGGATCGAGGTCACCTCGCTCGGCGACGCCGCCCTGAGCACGCTGCGCCGCGAGACGGTCGCCTACGTCTTCCAGTCCTTCGGCCTGCTGCCGGCCCTCACTGCCGCCGAGAACGTCGGGGTCCCGCTCCGCCTGCGTCGTACGCCGGTCCCCGAGCGCGAGCAGCGGGCAGCGTTGCTCCTCGACCTGGTCGGGCTGCGCGAACACGCCCTGCAACGACCCGGAGAGCTGTCGGGCGGCCAGCAGCAGCGCGTGGCGATCGCCCGGGCCCTGGCCGGGTCCCCCCGGTTGCTGATCGCCGACGAGCCGACGGGGCAGCTCGATGCCGAGACCGGGCTGGCGGTGATGGCGTTGCTCCGCGGCATCGTCGAGTCCGAGGGGGTCACCGCTGTCGTGGCCACGCACGACGCGGTGCTGGTCTCCCTCGCGGACCGGGTGCTCACGATCGCCGACGGTCGGGTCGAGGCCTGAGTGGCCGGGCCGTGCTGAGGCTGGTCTTCCGCCGCGCCTGGGTCCAGCGTCGGCTGCTCGTAGCGGTCGTCCTGCTGGTCGCGGTGGCCACGACCGTGATGGGTTTCTACGCGTTGCTGCTCGGCGTGACCGGGCCGAAGGCGTTCTCCGAGCAGGTCCAGCGCTCCCAGCCGAACGACGTCGCCGTGACCGCCTACGTCGTCGGCGTGGCGGCGTCCGACCTGGAGGCCACTCGCCGCGAGGCTCGCGGCGTCGTCCGAGAGGTCCTCGCTCCACTGCACCCCTCCCTGGTCAGCACCGCCACCTCTGCGATGCGACAGATCGGTGGCTCGGGCCGGCTGGCCTACCTGGCGACGACGGACGCGCCCGCCGGCCGCGGGGCCCTGACGTCGGGTCGCTGGCCCGACGACTCGGCCCGAGGACCGGTCGAGGCGGTCGCGCCCGACGCGGCGGCGCGCACCCTGCGCCTCCACCTCGGCGACCGGCTGACGCTCGGGCCGGCCTCCCGCGCGCATCCTCGGGCAGCGACCCGCTCGAGGGCGCCGGGTTCGACCCCACCTACAACGACAGCGGGCTGACCGCGCCGACGTTCGGCCCCTTCCTGGTCGGGCCGACCGCCTTCGTCTCCACCGGCTTCGACGTCACCGGCCTGCGAGTCGACGGTCACCCCGACCTGAGCAAGGCGAACGACGCCTCGCTGCGCCGAGCGGTGGCCTCACTGGCGGGGGCCCCAGCCCTCCTCTCGGCCCGCGCGGGCAGTGCGGCCGACGTCACCAACCTGAGCTCCGAGCTGCCCGCCACCCTGGCCCGACTCCACACGCAGCAGGCGACCACCCGGTCCGCCGTCCTGGTCGCCCTGCTGCTCGACGCGATGGTGGGGATCGCCGCGCTGGTCCTGGCCGGCCGGCTCCTCGCGGACACGCGGGCGGATGAGCGCGCCCTTCTGACCGCTCTCGGTCTCGGACCCGGGCAACAGGTGGTGGCCGCACTGGTCGAGGCGCTGCTCCTCGCCGTCGCGGCAGCGATCGTGGCATTGCCGGCGGCCGCGGTCGCCTTCGCTGCCGTGACCCACCTGCCCAACCTCCGCGCGGCCCGGCTGGCCCAGGCCCCGACCGTCACCCCGGCACTGGTCGCCACGACGCTGGTCGGTGCCGTCGTCCTCACCCTGGCGCTGGTCGTGTCGCCCCTGGTGACGTGGGAGACCGGGCGGCTGTCCACACGGCAGCGGGCCTGGGCTCGTTCCGGCGTCGACCTGCTGCTGGTGGTCGTGGCGATCGGCGGCTGGTGGCAGCTCCGCACCCGTCCTGCGGGGGCCACGGGCGGCGACACCTTGCTGGTCGTGGCACCGGTGCTCTGCCTGGTCGCCGCGAGCATCGTGGCCGTCCGCAGCCTGCCGCCGCTCTTCGCCCTGGCAACCGCCGCGGGGTCCCGGTCGCGATCCCTGCTCCCGGTGTCCCTCGACCCTGCCGCGCTCCGCCTCAGCGCCGGGACGGCGCTGGTCCTGCTCTCCCTGGCGTCCGCCGCGGCCACCTTCGGGGTCGCGGTGCACACGACGTGGCAGCGCTCGCAGCACGACCAGGCCGACCTGCGGGTCGGCACAGGGCTGTCACTCGCCCTCGACGCGCCTCCCACGGCGGCGGATGCTGCGCGGATCGCCGCGACCACGGTCGGGCCGCACGCCGCCGCCTCAGGGCGTGTGTCACCGGTCATCGCCCGGCCCGTGGCACTGGGTCACTACTTCGGCACTCCCGGTGAGCCACCCGAGCTCGTCGCGCTCGACACCCGCCACGCCGGCACCCTCCTCCGAGGACGGCCCGCAGCCGGTACGACGTGGTCCGACGTCGGCCGGAGGCTGATGCCGAGCGCTCCCGTCGGCGGTGTCCGGTTGCCCGCCGGCGGGGCCGGCGTCGCCTTGGTGGGACGTGTGACCCCGGGCGCGGTGGTGTCGGTGACCCCGAGCCTGGTAGTCCAGGACGCCACCGGCTTCCGGAGCACCCTGGAGGCGGCTGCGGTCCCGGTCGACGGCCGGGCGCATCCGTTGCCCTGGTCGGCCCCACCCCCACCGGGCCAGCGCATCGTCGCGGTCCACCTGACCTACACCGACCTCGGAAGCACCGGGGTGCCCCACGACCTGGCCCCCGTCTCGGTCACGCTGCGGGTCCCCGGCGGAGGCGGCCACCAGGGCGACTGGCAGACCCAGGCGCTCGGTCTGTCGGGAGTCGTGCTCCACCCCTCGGTCTCCGTCCGTCCCGCGCAGAGATCCACCCTCGTGACCACTCGCGCGGTCCTCCACGTCTCCTATCTCCGTTACGAGGAGGGCCGGGTGCTGGCGACCGCCTTCGCACCACCCTCCTCCGTGCCGGTCGCGGTGTCCCAGGCGCTCGTCGACGCCACCGGCACCGAGGTCGGCAGGCAGCTCTCCGCGACGGTCGGCGACAGCGTCATCCCGCTCCGGGTGATGGAGATCGTCCCGAGCGTCCCGTCGGTCCCCGGCCGGATCGCCGTCCTCGCCGACGTCGACACCGTGTCCCGCGCCCTGATCGCCACCGGACATCTCGAGCCCGCCGTGGACAGCTTCTGGTTGTCCCGCCCGATGGCACGGACGACGAGCGCCTTGAACGGCTTGAAGCTCGGGGAGGTCACGACCCGCGACCAGGTCGCCGCCGATCTGACGCACGGCCCGATGCAGGTCACGCTGCCGGTCGCCTACGCGACGGTGGCCGGGTCTGCCGTGCTGCTGCTGCTGGCCGGCGCCGTGCTCGTGGTGAGCGCGGACGAGCGACGGAGGTCGGCCGAGGTGGCGCGCCTACGGGCCATGGGGCTGCCGCGCAGCGGCGCTCGCGTGCTCGTCTTCGCCCAGCACGGCGTGCTCCTGGTCGCCCTCGTCGTCACCGGGGTGCTGATCGGCGGCGCAGGAGCCGTGGTCCTCGACCGGCTCCTGGTCCGGTCCGACCAGGGAACCGCTCCGGTGCCGCCGGCGGTGCTGGCCTGGCCCTGGACCACGGAGCTCCTGCTCGGCGGCGGTCTCGTCCTCGCCTGCCTCGTGATCGCGGCTGCCGCCGCCGCGTCACAGGTCGAGGCGTCCGACCCGGCCCGGCTGCGGACGGGTGAGTGACGTGCGGCCCCGTCGCCCCCGACTCCACGCCCCGAGCGTCTTCGGGCGCATGCGGGCCGACCCCGGGCCGCTGCTGCTCATGGGCCTCGTGGTGGCGCTGACGACGGCACTCACCTCGGCAGCGACCCCGCTGACCGACCGCGCCTCCGATCGCGCCCTGGCCGACGACGTGCGCAAGGCCGGTGACGGGAGCGACCTGACGGCGTCGTTCAGCCAGACGCTCGGCGACTTCGGCACCCGCACCCGCGACCCGCGGGCCGCCACCGAGGTCCGTGCGGCCGCGACCGGTGCCCACTACCTGCTGCCGAAGCGAGTCGCCGCTCTGCTGCAGTCGGAGATCGCCGACGTCACGACCACTCCCCTGCAGCTGCTCGATGCCGGTCCCGGCCGCTACCTCACCCTGGTCCACCTCGACGACCACGGGAGCGGTCCGCGGGTCCGCTACCTCTCCGGCGGTCCCCCCCGAGCGACGGCCAGTGGCGCCAGGTCGACGATCGAGCTCTCCGACAACGCACCTCCGTGGCCTGTCCAGGTCGCCGTGTCGCGGGCCGCTGCCGCCGCGTTGGGACTCGTGCCCGGTGACCGGCTCCCCGCCCAGGACGACGTGGGACGTCGGGTGGTCGCCCGGGTGAGCGGGATATTCGTGCCGCGCGACCCGGCCGACCCGGGCTGGCGGCTGGCCCCCCAGCTGCTGCGCCCGGCCCGAGCGGCCTCGCCCGGCGACCGGGTCGCCTCCGCAGCGGCTCTGGTCTCGTCGGCCGCCCTGCCCGACCTGCGGCTCGCCGTACCGGCCACCGACCTGACCCAGCGCGTCGTCGCGGCGCCGCGACCCGAGGCCGTGCACTGGTCGGACTCGGCCGAGCTCGTCCAGGACCTGGTGGCACTCAAGGCCTCCCCGGAGGCCGCGAGCAGCGGGGTGTCCTGGGACACCGCGCTCGACCGGGTGCTGGAGGACGGGCGGGCCCGGGTGGCGGCTGCTCGTGGCCAGGCCGACGTGCTCCTCGTGGCACTGGTGCTGTGCGCGATGCTCGTCCTCTGGCAGGCGGCCGACGTCCTGGTCCGCCGCCGGGCCCACTCCGTGGTGCTGACCCGCGAACGGGGTGCCTCGCTCGCGGAGATCGCCTCCGAGCTCTTCGTCGAGGCGGCCTGCTTCGTGGTGGCTGGAGCCGTGCTCGGCCTCCTCGGCACTCGGCTCGTCGTCGGGCAGGTCGGGCTGGCCTGGTGGGTGCCCGTCCCGTTCCTCGCCGCCCTGGCCGCAGCCGTGACGGGTGCGGTGCTCGCGTCGCGCGCCACCGACCCTCGTCGTACGCCGGCCAACCGGACCGCGATACGTGCGGCGGCCCGCGGGCGGCGCCTGCGGCGCTGGGGTTTCGTGGCGGCCGTGGCCGCCGCGGCGGCGCTCTCCTTCGTGGCCCTCCGCCAGCGCGGCGTGGTGGGCGATGCGAGCGGTGGCCCCACCGCCGCGAGCGCGCCGACGTGGTGGGCCGTGGCGGGGGCGCTGGTCGTCATCGGGTTGCTCCCCCGCCTCGCGGGGTTGGTCCTCGACGCGACCCGCCGCACCTCGGGGAGTGTCGGGTTCTTCGTGGCCGCCCGGGTGCGGGAGTCGGGTGCGCGGGCCCTTCCTCTGCTCGTGGTCACGGTGACGGTCGCGCAGCTCACGTTCGCGGTGGCGCTGGCGACCACCGAGCACAGCGGGCAAGCCGCCGGCGCCCTGCTCAGCGTCGGTGGCGACGCCCAGGTGTCGCCGGGAGCGGGACAGTCCGCCGGTGGCCTGGCCGAGGCCCTCGGCACCGCCCCCGGCGTCCGGGCAGCCGTGGGGGCTCGAGTCACCGACGGGGTCAGAGCGACGTCGCGGGCGAGCGCCGCCACCGTTCGGCTGGTGGCGGTCAGCGCCCCCGCCTACGAGCGTCTGCTGGCCGTGAGCGCACTGCCCGACGCGCCACAGCTCGACCGGCTGACGAGCGGCCGGGGGGTCGGCGTACCGGCGCTGCTGCTCGGAGGGCCTCCCGACCTGGCCGACCACCTCACGGTGACCGGAGCTGATGCGCGGCACATCCCATTGCGCGTGGTCGGTACGGCGCCGCGGGTGCAGGGGTCGGCCGATCCCGTGATCGTCGTCGACGCCGCCGCCTACGCCGCCGCGGGGGGCAGGGCCACGCCGAACGTCGTATGGGTGGTCGGGCCAGGTGCCGCAGCAGCCGCGCAGGCGGCAGGCGGCACCGGGAGGGTCGTGCTCGCGGCCGACGCCCTGGCCGCGCGCCGCGGCGCACCCCTGGCGTCCGGGCTGGTGCGACTGGCGCTCGCCTCCTCAGCCCTGCTCCTGCTCTTCGCCGTGCTCAGCATCGTGCTGGCAGCGGCGAGCGAGGCGGAGCCGAGGGCGGAGTCCTTGGGCCGCCTGCGTTCCCTGGGCCTGCGTGACCGCCAGCTGTGGGGACTCGTGGCCGGGGAGCTACTGGTGCCCGTAGTGGTCGGGGCCCTCGCCGGCGTGCTGCTGGGTCTCACGGCCGCCTGGTCGATGTTCAGCCGGCTGTCGCTGGAGCAGATCACGGCCCAGGTGGAGCCGCC
>JAHEXO010000109.1 GCA_023252065.1 Nocardioides sp.
GTCGGGCTCCGGCCGGTGCAGCTCACCCGGCAGAACCCGCTCCTCCCGATGGCGGTTACCGGGTCGTTCCTGCTCGCCCTCGCCGGCGTCTACGTCCCTGTGCTCCAGGACCTGCTGGGCACCACGGCGCTGACCGTCCCCGACCTCGCCGTCGCAATCGCGACCGGGGCCCTCGGCTGGATCGCCGCTCGCGTCACCCGCTCGTCGTCGACACGGGCCGGCGGACGAACGACAAGGAGTCACAGATGACGGAGAGAACGGCAGAGTCCCAGGGCCGTCTCGAGAACGGAGTCGTGGTGGGGCACGACGGCTCGCGGGGAGCAGACCAGGCGCTCTCCGAGGCGCTCGGCCTCGCGAGTGCGTTAGCAGCCCCGGTGCTGGTGGTCAGGGCGTGGTCGATCGCGACGGCCCCGCGCCCCGACGGGTGGGAGTTCGGCTACGTCCCCTTCGTTCGACGAGTGTGCGGAGGCGGTCCGCCTCGCCCTGGTCGACGACGTACGAGCGACTCGCGAGGCCCACCCTGAGGTCCGTGTCGACTACCGGGCCGTGCATGCCGGTGCGGCGAAGAGCCTCGTCGAGATCTCGCAAGGTGCTCGGATGCTCGTGGTCGGCGCTCGCGGGCTCGACGGCTTGCTCGGCATGCTCCTGGGCTCGGTGAGCGAGCAGTGCGTCCGGCACGCCACCTGCCCGGTCCTGGTCGTCAAGACCCACGCGTGACGGTCGCCGGCTATGCCGTCGGCGCGGGGTCGCTCGGCAGGTGCAGCGACAGCGCGGACACCGGCAGCAGCAGCACCGTGAGCATGCCGGCCCCGACCACGATCGACTGGCCGGCGTGCGTCAGCTGGCCCGAGTCGACCGCTACCGTGGTGACCGCCACGATGATCGGCAGACCAGTCGCGCTGAACAGCCCCAGCTGGAGGCGCATGCGGCGTCCGAGGTGCCGGAAGATCAGGTAGACCGGTCCTCCGCGCAGCAGCAGGATGCTGGCGAAGACGAACAGCACCCTGCCCGGGTGGTGCAGGAGCTCCACGGGGTCGATGCCCATGCCGGAGACCACGAAGAACACCGGCACCAGGAACCCGTAGCCGATGCCGTCCAGCCGTGCCGAGATGGCGGCGTGGTCCGCCGGCAGGAGCATCCGGATGATCCCGCCGGCCACGAACGCGCCGAGGATGACGTCCAGGCCCAGCGACGCCGACATCGCCAGCATGACCGCGAGCAGCAGGAGCACCAAGCGCACCGGAGCCTGCGCCGTGGTCTCGGCCCCTCGACGTACGACGCCGACGACGCGCTCGGCGCGCGGGCTGTGCCGCACGAGCAGGAACCCGAGCAGCACCGCGATGACCACGAAGACAGCCAGCGACAGCAGGGCTCCCCACGTGCTTCCGGCGCTGAGGAACACACTCATCGCCAGGATCGGCCCGAACTCGCCGATCGCCCCGTTGACCAGGACCAGCCTGCCGATCTGGAGCTGTTGCAGGCCGGTGTCGCGCAGGAGCGGCAGCAGGGTGCCGAACGCGGTCGAGGTCATCGCGATCGCGATCGCACCCCAGGCCGGGATGCCGGCCACTTCGGCGAGGAAGAACATCCACGCCACCGCCGCGGCCAGGGAGACCAGCCAGGCGACGACCGCCCGCGCCCCGTCGCGGGTCCGCATCTCCAGGGGGTCGACCTCCATGCCGGCCAGCAGGAAGAGCATGCCGAGGCCCAGCTCGGAGACGAACGAGACCTGGTCGTCCAGGTGGGCCAGTCCCAGACCGAAGGGGCCGATCGTCATCCCGAGTGCCAGGAGCACGACGACCTCCGGCAGCCGGATCTTCGGCAGCAGCCCGAGCACGATCGGCGTCAGCGCAGCGATGCCCAGCACCCAGGCCAGCGATCGGAATGCCTCGGTCTCGTTCACCCGGCCACTCCCCTCGGTCAGCCCGCAGGGACAGCCTGGGGCGCAGACCACGTCACGTCCATCACCCCGGGCGACCGGCCTGCCTCACCCCGGACGGGTGACGCACGGGGTAGCCTTCCCCACCATGCTCGGGGGGACCTGCCGTCCTGCCACGAACCGGAGAGGGGCCACCGGGTGACCGCGTCCTCAGCGTCGTTCCGCTCGACGATCCCGCGCGGCCTGATGATCATGCTCGGCCTGGCCGCGGCCACGATCGCCGTGCTCGGGATGAAGGCCATCTCCGGGATCATCGCGCCCACCTTCTTGGCCCTTGTCCTGGTGATCTGCGTCCAGCCGCTGCGCGGGATCATGATGCGCAAGGGGGCTCCGGGCTGGCTCGCCGCGATCGTCGTGATCCTGACGGTCTACCTGATCCTGATCCTGCTGATCACCGCGATGGTCGTGTGTCTGGCCAAGCTGGCCACCCTCGCGCCGACCTACACCGACCAGGCCAACCAGGTCGCCGACAGCGTCGTGAGCGGGCTGAAGAACCTCGGGGTCGACCAGGGGCAGATCAACGACGTCGCCAACAACCTCGACTTCGGCAAGCTGTTCGGGCTGGCGACCACCATCCTCGGCAGCGTCCTCAACATCCTGTCCGGCCTGCTCTTCATCGGTCTGGTCACGCTGTTCCTGGCCTTCGACAACGGCAACTTCCTCAAGCGGCTCGGCGAGGCCGAGGGCGAGCGCCCGATGCTGGTCGCCTCGTTGACGAAGTTCTCCTCGAGCGTCCGGACCTACTTCATCGTGGCCACCATCTTCGGCGCCATCGTGGCGGTCATCGACACCGGAGCCCTGTGGCTGCTCGGCATCCCGGCCGCGGCGGTGTGGGGCGTGCTGGCGTTCGTGACCAACTTCGTGCCGAACATCGGGTTCATCATCGGCCTGGTGCCACCCACGATCCTCGGTCTCCTCCAAGGCGGCTGGGGGCTGGCGCTCACCGTGATCGTCGTCTACTGCGCCGTCAACTTCGTGATCCAGTCGGTGCTCCAGCCGAAGTTCCAGGGCGACGCACTCGGGCTGACCACCACGCTGACCTTCTTGTCCCTGGCCTTCTGGACCTTCGTGCTCGGGCCGATGGGCGCGATCCTGGCGCTGCCGATGACGATGCTGGTCAAGGCCCTGCTCGTCGACGTCGACCCGGACTACCAGTGGCTGGTGCCACTGCTCTCGGGCGACCCGGCGACCGAGGACGAACCTGCTGACGCCGGCCCCGAAACCGGCGCCGACACCGATGCAGGCTCGGCTGCCGTCGCGCGCGAGGCCGAGGCGGCGGACTGAGCGCGCCGCGTGGCTCACCCGGTCCGGGTGACGCAAGGGCCATCATCGGAGCGCTCCCATGGATTGGGACGCGGGCCGAAGGCCCTGGACGGAAGGATCACCACCATGAGCAACCCGACCACGGGTAAACCCACCGCCTGGGTGGGCTGGATCGTGCTGGCCTCGGTGCTGTTGTGCATCTCCGGCATGTTCAACATCCTCACCGGACTGGTCGCGGTCTTCAGCGACAAGATCTACGTCCAGGGGTCGGTGGCCACCGTGGCCCTCGACGTCACCGGCTGGGGCTGGTTCCACATCTTCTGGGGGCTCGTGCTCGGCGCCACCGGCTTCGCCCTCTACGCCGGTGCCACCTGGGCCCGCGTCGTCGCGATCTTCGTGGTCGCGCTCAACATGGTCACCCAGCTCATGCAGATGCCGGCGTACCCGCTGTGGTCGCTGGTCATCTTGACGGTCGACCTGCTGGTGATCTGGGCGGTCATCGTCCACGGGGACGAGATCCGCGACTGAGCTCAGCCGGTGACGGCCGGCCGGCGGAACCGCTCGTCGGTGCGCTGGCCGGCCTCCTCGAGCATCTTCACCAGCACCTCGTGCAGGCGGTCGGCTCCGAGGATGCGCTCGGCCGGTACGACGTGCTCGAGGTCTCGCGGGACGAGCAGCACCGCGCGGTCCTGCCAGCCGCCCAGTCCGCCGTGCGCGCCGACCAGCGGCTCGAAGGCCGCGATGTCGAGGGTGTCGGGGTCCAGCGTGCTGTTGAGGTAGAGGTCCGGCGCCTCCTTCAGCGCCATGGCGCGCGCGAGCACCTCAGCCGCGTGCTCGGGGAACGGCGCCAGCGGGTCGGTCCCGGTGACCACCCCGGTGTCGAGGTCGTGTCGCCCCTGCGCGCCGATCACGATCCGATGGCCCTCCGCGTCCATCGCCGCCACGAAGCCCACGCCCGCGTGGTCGACCAGTCCGGGCACCAGTCGCGGCCAACGCTCCTCGATGGTCTCGAGCAGGAGCCGCTCCGGCCCGTGCACGTAGAGAAGACCGAGGTTGCCGGACCCGATCACGCTGATGTCGGCGTCAGTGACCGCGACGCTCTCGTCGACCTCGTCGGCCGCCCGGGCAGCGGCCTTGGCGGCGACCCGGCCCGAGAACCCGCCGCCCGCCGCGGCGTCACCCGCCATCGCCCCGGCGCGGCCCCAGCCCTCGACGTCGGCCTGGACCGTGTCGACCTTCTCCGCCATCAGCTGTGAGCACAGGGTGCCGAGGTCGATGCCGTACGCCGAGGCGAACGGCTCCCCCTGCGACTGGCCGTGGTCGGAGACGACGACGATGTGGTACGTGCGAGGGGCCCGCTCGGCCAGCTTCTGCAGGGTGGCCAGCACCCGGTCGAGGCCGTCGAGCGAGGCCAGGGACTCGGGGCGGAAGATCCCTGCGTGGTGGGCGATCTCGTCGTAGTCGACGTAGTCGACGTAGACGCTCCGGGTGCCTGCCGCCAGCTCCTCGGCGATCACCGAGGTGTTGAGGTCGCGGGTGAGCACGTTGGTGGCGGCGCGGAGCCCGGCGAAGTCCCAGCCTCGGTGGGTGCGCGGCACCAGGTCGCGACGTACCTGACGACGGGCCTGGAACCGCTCCTTGGCGATCTCGCCGATCGCCCGGAGCAGCCCCCGGGCGAAACCCTCGGGGTCGTTGACGTAGCGGGCGACCGTGCTGCGTGACCGGCCCGAGCCACGCGACAGCGTGACGCGGCTCATCGTCATCAGCGAGCGGGGGGCGTCGCCGGTGAACAGGTTGGACAGCGACAGCCCGCCGTCGGCGAGCAGGCCCAGCCCGTCGCTGGCGCGCTCCTCGATGACGGCTGCGTCGGCCGGGCGGTTGGCGACGAGGAGCCGGCCGAGCTCGCGGTCGTACCACCGGAACGCCGGGATGCGGTCGATCGTGCCGTGCAGGATCCCGAGCTGGCTGGCGGGGGTCGTGCACGGGAGCTGGGGCGTCCACTCGTGCAGGACGTAGTCCCCCGAGGTGACCCAGCGGCGGACGGTCGCGACCGCACCGGACTGGATCGCCCAGCGCAGCACCGGGAAGGGGACACCGTCGATCTGGACGAAGATCACGCCGTCGACGTCCGGGTCGTCGATCTTGGCCGGCTGGTGCCGGCGGGCCAGCTTGGCGGCGTACGCGTCGTCGTTGCCCGCGGTGAGGAGGAACGACAGCAACAGGGAGACCAGCGCGACCACCCAGGCGGAGATGAACGCCGAGGTGAAGTTGGACTGGATGCTGCTGACCAGCTGGAACGACAGGTAGACCACGAGCGCCTGGCCCAGCAGCCCGGTCAGGATCACCATCACCCAGCCGATCCGGGCCGAGACCGCCACCAGGACCGGCCGCACGAACAGCCCGGCGACCGCGGCGACGGCGGTGGCCGCGAGCCACGCCCAGAACGTCGGTGCGGAGAGGTTGGGCAGCACCCACGCGGTGACCTGGAGCGCGAACGCACAGATCACCCAGACCACGACGAGGCGGACCAGGTCTCCGACGCGGAACCTCATCGTGGTCAGGCTCATGACGTCCTCCCGTCGAAGGTCTCCCAGGCGGTGGTGCCGCCGGGTTCCAGCACCCGCGCCTCGCAGCCCGGTGCGTGCTCGGCCAGCGCCTCGGCGAAGGCGGGACCGGGCAGGTCCATCCAGCCGCGCGGGGTGTTGGCCTGGCTCGGCACGTAGAAGGTGCCCCAGTGGTAGGGCACCGCCGCCCGGGCACCGACGACCGCGCACGCACGGGCCGCCTGCTCGGGGTCCATGTGACCGCCGGAGAGGCGTGGGCCCCAGCCGCCGACCGGCACGACGGCGAGGTCGAGCGGTCCGCCGGCGAGGGCGGGCAGGTCGGCCATCTCGGGGTAGAGGCTGGTGTCGCCGGCCAGCCAGATCCGCCGGGTCGGCGTACGGACCAGGTGGCCGTAGGCGTCGTTGGGCCGGTGCGGCATCTTGCGGGCGTGGTGGTCGGCCCGGACGAGCCGCACCTGCACCCCCGCGTGGCCCACGACGTACCAGGTGTCGCCGAGGTCGACGCCCTGGAGCTTCCGCTTCCGGAGGAACGCCGCGTTGCGCGGCCCGGTCAGGAGCGGTAGGTCGGGCAGCAGCCGGATCGAGGTGAGCTCGGCGTGGTCGTGGTGGAGGTGTGAGATCAGCACCGCGTCGACGTCGGAGACCGCGTCGGGGGTCGGCGCCGGGCCGCGGCGGCGGAGCGGGCCGGCTCGGCCGCGCAGCAGCGGGTCGGTGAGCAGCCGTACGCCGTCGAGGTCGAGCACCACGGTCGCATGGCCGAGCCAGGTCAGCCGCACGGCGTACCTCCCTGAGCGCACTGGTCCGGTCGGGGAACGAGCCGAGCCTGCCAGGTGCGCGCTGGGAGCGGAATCACCCGGTGCGGGTGGTCGCGCCGCGGCCGGACGGGGCCTCCTGTAACGCGATCGGGCCCGGCTGCGCTTCTCCAGGTGACACGCGTCCGTTCGGGCGCCCAGCCAGGAGGAACCCCATGACCCTCACGCCCCTGCGACGGTCGGTGGCCGTGGTCGCCGTGCTCGCCGGCACCGCCGGCACCGCCGGTGTCGCTGCGCTGCCGTCCGCGGCCTCGGCCGACACCGGCCGCGCGGCCACCTCGCTGTCCATCCGCGCGCTCCACAACGCCATCAGGCCCGGCGCGACCGACACCGTGGCCGGCACCCTCGCGGTGGCCGGACCGCTCACCGGCGCCGGCCGCACGGTGACCCTCGAGGCCCGCCCGATGGGCACCGACGGGTTCACGCCGGTCGGCGACGCGGTCGCGGGCCCACGGAACGGGGTCGGCGAGGACGTCAGCCCCGCGGTCACCACGCGCTACCGCTGGCACTACGCCGGCGACGCCGACACCCGCCCCAGCTACAGCGGAGTCGCGACCGTCC